>NZ_JACFYJ010000009.1:0-166767 GCF_037126505.1 Paraburkholderia bengalensis | reverse complement strand
CACGGGCGCGGGCGGCGGCGCGGCGTTCGCGTTTGCGTTCGCATTCGCAGGCGCGGATGCACCCGACGTGGCCATCGGTGCGGCTTCCGGTTTCGGCGCGACAAGCGCCGAAGGCGCGGACGCTGCCGGAGCCGCAACGGTTGCCGCCGGTGCAGTCGCGGCGGGCGGCGCGCTGGTGTTCGTCGCCGGTTCGGCCGCGCGTGCTTGCCACGTCGCCATCGTGCCGAACATCGCGCAAGCCGCCAGAATGGCCAGGTGCGGGGCACGGCAGAACGCGCGCATGCGATATGCAGGCGATCGGCGGAATTCAGCGCGCGAGGCCGGGCCAATGGCGGCGCGCCGCGACGCAAACAACATCACGACTGCTTACTCCAAGGGGCGATCCGGAACAACAGTAGCATGCCTGGAATAGCAAGCGCCGTGCAGGCCAGGAAGTAGTCGAACCAGCCGATCTGCGCGACCACGAAGCCGCTCGCCGCCGAAGCGAGCGTGCGCGGCACCGAGGCCAGCGACGTGAAGAGCGCGAACTGCGTCGCGGTATAGCGTGGGTCGGTCGTGCTGGCGATGTAAGCCGTGAACGCAGCAAGCGTGAGGCCCGTCGTGAACGTTTCGAAGCCGTACACGAGCGCAAGCGCCACCGACATCGGATCGAGCTGCACCGTCCAGCCGATGCCGAGCAGCGACAACAGCTCCGTCGTGCCCGTGCTGAGCGCCACGGCGATGTCGTAGACGACGTTCAGCCCCGGCGACGTCGGCCCGACATGCGCGAGCCACGCGAAGCCGAGCGTCGACGCCATCTGCAGAATGCCGAAGATCCACAGCCCTCGTCCGATGCCGATTTTCATCAGCGCAACGCCGCCGATGATGCCGCCCGCGAGACTCGCACCGAATGCCGTCGTCTTCGCGATCACGCCGATCTGCGTGCGCGAAAAGCCGATGTCGAGAAAGAACGACGTGGACAGCGTTGTCGCCATCGTGTCGCCGAGCTTGTACAGAAAGATGAAGCCGAGCACGAACAGCGCGCCGCGCCAGCCGTCGCGCGTGATGAATTCATGAAACGGCTCGATGATGGCTTCGCGCAGATTTTTGGGCGGCGCGCCATGCACCTCGGGTTCGCTGACGACGAGCGTCATGATCATGCCCGGCAGCATGAACGCGGCCGTCACCATGAACACGGTCGCCCACGGCATGTGATCGGAGAGGATCAGCGCGAGCGAGCCGGGCACGAGCGCCGCGATCTTGTACGCATTGACGTGCACGGC
This sequence comes from Paraburkholderia bengalensis, assembly GCF_037126505.1. Lineage (NCBI taxonomy): Bacteria > Pseudomonadati > Pseudomonadota > Betaproteobacteria > Burkholderiales > Burkholderiaceae > Paraburkholderia > Paraburkholderia bengalensis. The sequence continues at coordinate 165,505 of NZ_JACFYJ010000009.1, read as the reverse complement.
GTTGCCGAGACCCTGCTCGGTGTCGCGCAGCAGTTCGCGCCGGTAGGCGTCGATCACGATGTCCTGGCTCGCGCCGAAAAACGCAACGAGCGCGGTCAAGGCAGCCACCGTCCAGATCGAATCGCGCGGCGACACGATGCCGAGCGACGCAATCGCCACCGCGACGAGAATCTGGGTGGCGAGCATCCAGCCGCGCCGACGGCCCGGACGCCAGCCGGGCAGGCGCGGCACGTAGCGGTCCATGAGCGGCGCCCAGATGAATTTCCACGTATAAGGAAACTGGATCAGCGCGAACAGGCCGATTTCCTTCAGGTTCACACCTTCGGAACGCAGCCAGGCCTGAACGAGATAGACGAGCGTGAAGAGCGGCAAGCCCGACGTGAAGCCAAGAAAGACGCAGATCAGCATGCGCGCGTTGAGAAACGCGCGCCAGCCGGGATGTTCTTCGTGAGCGGTTAGTGCAGGCGCCTCGTGTGGCGGGTTCGACATGAGATGGGTGGCGTTAGCTTTTCTTGACGCGATAGACCGCAAGACTACCACGCCAGTTCACGCCCCAACGCACCTGCTGACCACCATGCAGCACGACGCGGTCGAGAATCTCGATGCCGACTTCCGGCGCGAGCGCCTCGAAGTCCTTGATGGTCAACACGCGCACGTTCGGCGTGTTGTGCCACTGATAAGGTAGCGACTTCGACACAGGCATACGCCCCTGCAACACGGACAAGCGATGCGCCCAATACCCGAAATTTGGGAACGAAACGATGCACTCTTTGCCGACGCGCACCGTCTCGCGCAGGATCGCGGCCGTCTGATGAATGGTCTGCAGCGTTTGAGACAGAATCGCGAAGTCGAAGCTCTCGTCTTCGAACAGGCGCAAGCCGTCTTCCAGATTCTGCTGGATCACGTTGATGCCGTTCTTCGTCGATGCGAGCACGCCGGCGTCGTTGATCTCGATGCCGTAGCCCGACACGTCGAGTTCTTCCATCAGCAGCGACAGCAGCGAGCCGTCGCCGCAACCCAGATCGAGCACCGTCGCGCGCGGTTCGACCCAGCGGGCGATCGCGCGGAAATCCGGGCGCGTCGCAAGATAATCGAGTGCGCGCTGGTTCATGCGTTGACCTCGTTGGCGATACGTTCGTAGTAGGCGCGCATCAGGTTGTGATAGCGCGCGTCGTCGAGCAGGAAGGCGTCGTGGCCATGCGGCGCATCGATCTCGCCATAGGTGACGTGGCGCTTGTGATCGAGCAGCGCCTTCACCAGTTCGCGCGAGCGCGCGGGCGCGAAACGCCAGTCGGTCGTGAAGCTTGCGATCAGATACTTTGCCTTCGTGTGCGCGAGTGCCGCCGTGAGATCGCCGTCGTAGGCTTTGGCGGGGTCGAAGTAATCGAGCGCGCGCGTGATCAGCAGATATGTGTTCGCGTCGAAATAATCGGCGAACTTGTCGCCCTGGTAGCGCAGATACGACTCCACTTCGAACTCGACGTCGAAGTTGAAGTTGTAGACGTCGTCGGCGCCCTCCGCGCGGCGCAGCGCACGGCCGAACTTCGCTGCCATGTCGTCGTCGGATAGATAGGTGATGTGCCCGATCATCCGCGCGACGCGCAAGCCGCGCTTCGGTTTCACGCCGTGCGCGTAGTAGTCGCCGCCGTGAAAGTCGGGGTCGGACAAAATCGACGAGCGCGCCACTTCGTTGAACGCGATGTTCTGCGCCGACAGCTTCGGTGTCGACGCGACGACGATGCAGTGCGCGAGCCGGTCCGGATACATCATGCTCCACGCGAGCGCCTGCATGCCGCCGAGGCTGCCGCCCATCACGGCCGCGAATTTCTCGATGCCAAACTCGTCGGCGACGCGTGCCTGCGCGTTCACCCAGTCTTCGACGGTCACGACGGGAAAGCTCGCGCCATACGGCTTGCCCGTCGCCGGATCGACGCTCATCGGCCCCGTCGAGCCGAAGCACGAACCCAGGTTGTTCACGCCGATCACGAAGAAGCGGTTGGTGTCGAGCGGCTTGCCCGGCCCGACCATGTTGTCCCACCAACCGACGTTCTTCGGATCGTCCGCGTACACGCCCGCCACGTGATGCGACGCGTTGAGCGCGTGGCAGACGAGCACGGCGTTGCTGCGCGCCGCGTTGAGCGTGCCGTATGTCTCGACGACAAGGTCGTAGTTCGCGAGCGAGCTGCCGTTCTGCAGGCGCAGCGGCTCGGAGAAATGCATTGTTTGTGGAGTGACGATCCCGATCGATTCCATTCATTCCGCCTTCTGACATGGGGCGGCTAAATGGTGTCGGCGATTGCGCGGAAGGTGTGGTTGCGCGGCTGACGACCTCTTTAGCCGCATTTGTAGTGAACCGCGAGATGGGTACCCTCTCGCTGGTTCGCGCGCCCGCAATCGAGTCAGCAAATCGGCGCGCTGTCACACTTTCAGACCGTTAAAAACGGTCAAGCGCAGAGTATAGCGGAAAAAAGCGGCGGAAAACCCGCGCGCCTCTATTGCAGGATCAGCCGCAATTGCGCGTCGGCCTGTTCGATCGGCGCGCGCGTGAAGCCGCTGCGTATGTATCGGTGCCAGCGTCCGACGATATAGCTCAGCAACAGGCTCGCGCGCACGACGGGATCATAGTCGGCGGGCAGCGGGATCGCGTTCGGTCCGGCGTGGCTCGATGCGTCCATCAGCCCGAGCCGCAGGCATTGCTTGAGCGACGCCTCGACGCGCTCGAGCAACTGGTTGACGCGCTCGGTGAGCCGCTCATGCTCGCCGACGAGCGCCTCGCACGTCAGCACGCGCGTCATGCCCGGATTCTTCGCGGAGAAGTTCAGCAGCGTCAGCGCGATCGCGCGCGCCTGCAGCACGCCGTTCGATTCTTTTGCGGTGATCTGGTTGATGAGCCCGAAGAGCGTCTGCTCGATGAATTCGATCAGCCCCTCGAACATCTGCGCCTTGCTCGCAAAATGACGATACAGCGCGGCTTCCGATACGCCGAGACGTGCGGCCAGCGCCGAGGTCGTGATTTTTTCGTTCTTCGGCGCTTCCAGCATCGCAGCGAGCGTCTGCAGGATATGCACGCGCCGCTCGCCCGGTTTCAGGCGCGTCGTGCGCGGCGCGGCCAGCTGCTGTTCGGTTACGTCGTCGTCATGCTTGCGGATTGGCTGCATGTCTGTCGTCCCTCGTTTGACAGGCTGGCTGAGTTTTCCCGTTACCCGTTCGGGATGCCTGTTCGCAACGATTTTAACGAACGAATGCAGCGGTCGACATAGTGCGGGCGCCCCGTGCCAGGCAGCGGTGCAACCGTGCCGTCGGCGCGAGCGTGGCGTGGCAGATGGCCGGTGATCCACACCGTGCGGATGCCGAGGCGCCGGTAATTCTTCAGATGGCTGCGCGTGTCTTCGACGAGAATGGCGTCGGCGAGACGCACGCGCGCGTCGCGCATCGCACGGCGCAGCATCGCGTGATCGGGCTTGGCGCGCCACGCGCGACGGTCGCGCATGTGCTCGATCGCGATCACGCGCTCGAACAGCCGCTCGATGCCCAGTTCCTTCAGCACGTCACGCGCGTAGGTTTCGGGCGCGTTGGTGAGCACGATCTTGCGGCCGGGCAGCGCATCGACGAGACGTTTCAGGCCGCGCTCGCTTCGCAGCATCGCTCGCAAGTCCGGAAACGTGTGGACGTACTCGAGGAAATCGTGCGGATCGATGGTGTGATGACGCGTCAGACCCAGCAGCGCCGCGCCGTAGCGCTGCGTGTATCCCGTGCGCAGACGGTTCGCTTCGACGCGCTCGACTTGCAGCGCGTCGATGATGTACTGCGTCATCGCGGAGTTGATCGCCGGGAAAATCGCGTGCGACGCGTGATGCAGCGTGTTGTCGAGATCGAACAGCCAGACGGGCGTGCCGGCGTGAATCTGCGGCCGGCGACGCTTTGCACGATGAGAATGCATGGAAGTGCCGCGTGGTAAGTGTCGCGCGCGACGGGCGCCCGCTGCCGTGTGAAACCGGGCGTCGCGCGATGCGTGCAGGGGAGATTCGTGAGACAGCGCAGCGTGATGCGCGAAAGACCAGGCCAGTATGCCTTGTGCGAAGCGCGGCGGCCAGCGTGCCGCGCTTCGCGTGATGCTTGCGTGATGCGCTCAGTGCGAGCGGATCATCGTGCCGAACGGCTGTTCCGTCAGGATTTCGAGCAGGACCGAATGCTCGATGCGGCCGTCGATGATGTGCACCGAACGCACACCGCTCTTCGCGGCGTCGAGTGCCGACGAAATTTTCGGCAGCATGCCGCCCGAAATCGTGCCGTCGGCGAACAGCGCGTCGATTTCGCGCGCGGACAGATCGGTCAGCAGCGTGCCTTCCTTGTCCATCACGCCGGGGATGTTGGTCATCATCACGAGCTTTTCGGCGTTCAGCACGACGGCCAGCTTGCCCGCGACCAGATCCGCGTTGATGTTGTACGACAGGCCGTCTTCACCGAAGCCGATGGGCGAAATGACGGGGATGAACGCATCGTCCTGCAGCGCCTTCACGACGGCCGGGTTGATCGCCTCGACTTCGCCGACCTGACCGATATCGATGTACTGACCCGGATTGTCGCGGTCCGGCATCATCAGCTTGCGCGCGTGGATCAGGCCGCCGTCCTTGCCCGTCAGACCGACAGCCTGGCCGCCGAAGTGATTGATCAGCGTGACGATGTCCTGCTGCACTTCGCCGCCCAGCACCCATTCGACGACTTCCATCGTCTCCTCGTCGGTGACGCGCATGCCCTGGATGAACGTGCCCTGCTTGCCGATTTTTTTCAGCGCCTGATCGATCTGCGGCCCGCCGCCGTGCACGATCACCGGATTGATGCCGACCAGCTTCAGGAGAATCACGTCGCGTGCGAAGCCCTGCTTCAGACGCTCTTCCGTCATCGCGTTGCCGCCGTACTTGATGACGACGGTCTTGCCGTGATACTGGCGAATGTAGGGCAGCGCCTCGGCGAGAATTTCAGCCTTCAGCGTGGGAGCGATCTGGGACAGGTCGGGGGAATCGGACATGGCGGCGGCTCGGACGGAAACGGTGAAAACAGGCCGAATTGTACACAACTGGCGCGCTGCAACACTGAATTCGACGGATGCCGCCGCGGCCGTCCTGACGCTTTTTTTGCACTGCGCAATGGGGCGTTCGGCGGCGGGCGGGAAGCCCTTTCGGATGCGCTTTTCGCGATCAGGCCGGGAAACTCCTGGCAGCGCGTGCACCGATCAGCGTGCCTAATCCGGCGACAAACAGGCAGACGTTTTACCGGTTCGCCGGAAGTGGCATCATGTTCTGATCCACCGACCGGTTTCATCCCGCTGTCATGAATGCAATTTCACACGATCCGCCCGACGTCCCGGAGACGTCCAGCGTGCGCTGCCCGCGCTGCCGTCGCGTGTTCGACTGCGGCGCGCGCAGCGAGGTGTCGGCGTGCTGGTGCAAGTCGATGCCCGCGCTGCCCGCCGATGCGCTCGAACCCGGCAGCGGCTGTCTGTGTCCCGAATGTCTTGCGACGGCCATCGCGCGCGCACGCGCGGCGAAGGAAAGCTCGGCAGGCAGCGCAGCGCCCGCACCCGATTGACGCGAGACGCAGTGCCTGCAGCATCAGGCGTCAGGCGAGCGCTACTGGCCTGAAGCGGCCAGCGCGGCCAGATCGCGCGTGAGTGTTTCGAACACGGGCTCCCACGCGGCAAAACGCGGTTGCCGGTACAACGTCGCGTTGGGATACCAAGGGCTGTCGGTGCGATTGAGCAGCCAGACCCAATGCGGATTGACGTCGAGCAGAACCCAGGTGCGCTGTCCGAGTGCGCCGCTCAGATGCGCAATCGACGTACACACCGTCATCACCAGATCGAGCGCGCCGAGGTAGGCCGCCGTGTCGTCGAAGGTCTTGAATTCGGCCGTGTGATCAGCAATGTCGAGCCCGGCCGCGCGCGCCGCCGCCACTTCGCCGCCGGCGCCCGGCTGCAGCGAATAGAACGCGACACCGTCCAGCTCGCGGAAATAATCGACGTACCGTTCGAGTCCGACCCGGCGATACGGATTGCGCTGATGTCCGTGGCTGCCCGTCCACACGAGCCCGACCTTGAGCCGCGTCTCTCGCGCAAGGCGCTGGCGCCACGCGTCGACGGCTTTCGGATCGGCCTGCAGATACGGAACGGCCGACGGAATCGTTTCTTCCCGCGTGTCGAACAGCAAAGGCAGCGACAGCAGCGAGATTTCGTAGTCGAACTTCGGCAGGTGTTCGACGCCGCCGCCGAGCGTGAATTCGTCGGCGTGCTGGGCGAGCGTGCGCGCGAGCAGCGAGCCCATCTGCGGAAACGAATTCCACGCGAGGCGTCCGCCTTCGCGATGCACGCGCTCGGCGAGCATGGGCACGTAGCGGCAGAATTGCAGCAGATCGCCCATGCCCTGTTCGCCCCACAGCAGCAGCGTCTTGCCGGCGAGCGGCTCGCCTTGCCAGCGCGGTCCGGGCAGAACGGGGCGCTTGCCGGCCAGTTCCTTCGAACCGTCCCAGCGCGCTTCGTGTTCCCGCCAGCCGTCGGCGTAATTGCCGCGCAGCAGGTGAATCATGCTGAGGTTCGACAGGTACGATGCGCTGTCCGGCGCGACGCGATGGGCCTCACGCGTGAAGCGTTCTGCTTCGTCCCATTGCCCGGCTTCGCGCAAGGTCTGTCCGTGATTGCCGAGCGCGATCGGATTGTCCGGCTGAAGCGCCAGAGCGCGCCGGCCTGCTTCGAGTGCGCCGTCCAGATCGAATTGCGCCTGGCGAATCTTCGCGATATTGATCCATGCATTTGCATCGGCGGGCGTGCGTTCGAGCGCGGCCTGCAACAGCCCGGCCGCCTCCGACGATGCGGGATCGCCCGACATCAGCGCGGCCGCGAGATTGTTGCGCAGGCTGTGCAGTTCGGGATCGGCGGCGAGCGCCTCGCGGTAAGGCTCGATGGCTTCGCCGTGCCGGTTCATCAGCTGCAGCGCGAGGCCGAGGCGAAAGAGCGCGCGCGGGTCTTGCGGCCACAGCTCGACGAAGGCGCGCGCGATGTGCGCGGCGTCGGCGGCACGCTGGCTCACGGCCAGTTGCTGACACAAGGTATCGAGTGAATCGGCATCGGTTGGAAAGAGATGGGAAGCGGCCTGAAGCCAGATGCCGCGAGCAAGTGGATCATCGTGCTGCTGTGCTGCGACAGCATGACGCAGGAAAGTCTGGAAGGATTCCAAAAGAACTTGATGTGGATCAACAGGTGTTTTAAGCATTGGCCGTAAAGGATGGCGAGCGGGCGGTAAAAGACAAAGGACACTATAGTTCGGAAGGATTGCGCGATGAATCAGACCGCTCCCAACAGGTAAACTCGCAGGATGCACCGTATAACCGTCACCGGCCGGGTCAATCTCGGACATCTCTTCTGGCTGCGCAGTCTTGCCATCATCGGGCAGCTCCTGACGATCGCGTTCGTCCAGAGCTTCGTCGGCGTGAAGCTGCCGTTGCCGGCGATGCTGCTCGTCATCGGTCTCGAAGTGATCTTCAACGCGCTCACCTGGCTGCGCGTCGCGAGCCAGAAGCCCGAGTCGAATCTCGAGCTGTTCGGGCAGTTGTGGGTCGATCTCGGCGCGCTGTCGGCGCTGCTGTTTCTATCGGGCGGCACGACCAATCCTTTCGTGTCGCTGTATCTGCCGTCGCTGGCCATCGCGGCCGCCGTGCTGCCCTGGCATCTGATGGCGTGGCTCGCCGCGTTCGCCGTCGCCTGCTACGCGGTGTTGAGCTTCGAATCCGTGCCGCTCAATCTCGACAATCCCGCGAACCTGTTCGACTACTACCGCGCCGGCATGTGGGTGAACTTCATGGTGAGCGTCGGGTTGATCGCGTGGTTCGTCGCGCGTATGTCGCGTGCGCTGCGCCAGCGCGACGCCGCGCTCGGCGACGCGCAGCAGCGCCTGCTGCGCGACGAGCGCGCGGTGGCGCTCGGCGTGCAGGCCGCGACAGTCGCGCATGAAATGGGCACGCCTTTGTCGACGATCGCGATGCTCACGGAAGAACTGCGCGACGCCGCGCGCAGCGACGAAGGCTTAAAGCCCTACGCGCCCGACCTCGATATCCTCGACCAGCAGATGACGCTCTGCACGTCCGCGCTTGCGCGTCTGCGCAGCCGCGCATCGACGCACGGCAGCCGGCAGCGCGTCGACGAATGGCTCGACTCGTTCGCCGAACAATGGCGCCTGCGCCATCCGCACGTGAAGTTCGAGCGGCTCGGCGAGCCGCCTGCGGACGTCAGCCTCGACGACACCGTCGCCGTCAGCCAGATTCTGACCATCCTGCTCGACAACGCCGCGCGCGCGAGCCGCGATCACGTGACGCTGGCGGCGAGGATCGTCGAACACGGATCGATCGAATTCGAAGTCTGCGACGCGGGGCCGGGCGTGCCAGCGGCGCTGCGCGGCTTGCTGGGGGCGGCGCCGGTCGACAGCACCCAGGGCGGACACGGCGTCGGGCTGTATCTGGCGTTTACGGCGGCGGCGCGGCTCGGCGGATCGATCGAGCTGAGCGACGTCAGCGAATCCAGGCCGCGCGGTACGCGCGCGGTGTTGCGGTTGCCTTTGGCCCGCGAGCAAACGGGCGCGGGCCGGCAGGGCGCCGCGTCGTCCAATACGGAGAAGCAAGCATGAGCGACAACAATTTTCTGGTGATCGACGACGACGAAGTGTTTTCCGGCATCCTCGCGCGCGGCCTGACGCGCCGCGGGTTCACGGTATCCGAGGCGCACAACGCCGACGAAGCGATCCGCCTCGCGAATCAGCAGAAGTTCGGGCAGATCACCGTCGATCTGCATCTGGGCAATGACTCGGGCCTGAATCTCGTCGCGCCGCTGCGCGACTTGCAGCCGAACGCGCGGATGCTGGTGCTCACGGGCTACGCGAGCATCGCGACGGCTGTTCAGGCCGTGAAAGATGGCGCGGACAACTATCTGGCGAAGCCCGCGAACGTCGAGACGATTCTCTCGGCGCTACAAGCCGAAGCGAGCGCGCTGCAAGCCGAAGAAGCCATCGAGAAGCCGACGCCGCTGTCCGTGGCGCGGCTCGAGTGGGAGCACATCCAGCGCGTGCTGGCCGAAAACGGCGGCAACATTTCGGCGACGGCGCGCGCGCTGAACATGCACCGGCGCACGTTGCAACGCAAGCTCGCGAAGCGGCCAGTCAAGCAATGACGTTTCGCGCATGAAAAAGGGCGGCGCTTTTGAGGCGCCGCCCTTTCTGCTTCAGCCGTCCGGCAACGTGAATTACAGCACGTAGCGCGACAGATCTTCGTCCTGCGCGACGTCGTTCAATGCGCGATCGACATACGCCCCGTCGATCACCACGTTCTTGCCCGTGTGGTTGCCCGCCGAGAACGACACTTCCTCCAGCAGCTTTTCGATCACCGTGTAGAGACGGCGCGCGCCGATGTTTTCCGTCTTCTCGTTGACCGAGTAGGCGATCTCGGCGAGACGGCGGATGCCGTCGTCAGCGAATTCGAGGTGCACGTCTTCCGTCGCGAGCAGCGCCTGGTATTGCTTGACGAGGCTTGCGTCGGTGGCGACGAGAATCGATTCGAAGTCCTTCACCGACAGCGAATCCAGTTCGACGCGAATCGGAAAGCGCCCTTGCAGCTCGGGAATCAGATCGCTGGGCTTCGCGAGATGAAACGCGCCGCTGGCGATGAACAGGATATGATCGGTTTTCACCATCCCGTACTTCGTGTTGATCGTCGTGCCTTCGACGAGCGGCAGAAGGTCGCGCTGCACGCCCTGACGCGATACCTCGCCGCCGCCCGCTTCGTTGCGCGACGCGATCTTGTCGATTTCATCGAGGAACACGATGCCGTTCTGCTCGACGTTCTGCACGGCCTTCGTCTTGACCTCTTCGTCGTTCAGCATCTTCGCAGCTTCTTCGTCGGTGAGGAGCTTCAGTGCTTCCTTCACCTTCACCTTGCGGCGCGTTTTCTTGCCGCCGCCGAGGTTCGCGAACATCGAACGGATCTGCTCGGTCATGTCTTCCATGCCCGGCGGGCCCATGATGTCCATGGTGGGCTGCGCCATCTCAATGTCGAGCTCGATCTCCTTGTCGTCGAGCAGGCCTTCGCGCAGACGCTTGCGGAACGTCTGACGCGTCACGTTCGATTCGTCGCTGGCCGCGTCATTGCCCGAGCCGAAGCCGACCGTGGTGCGCGCGCCCGGCAGCAGAATATCGAGAATGCGGTCTTCCGCGAGGTCTTCCGCCTTCGTGCGAACCTTGCGCATTTCGGTTTCGCGCGTCTGCTTGACGGAAATTTCGATCAGGTCGCGCACGATGCTGTCGACGTCTCGGCCCACGTAACCGACTTCCGTGAACTTGGTCGCTTCGATCTTGATGAACGGCGCATCGGCGAGCTTGGCCAGACGCCGCGCGATTTCCGTCTTGCCGACGCCCGTCGGCCCGATCATCAGAATGTTCTTGGGCGTGATTTCCTGGCGCAGCGGATCCGCCACCTGCTGACGGCGCCAGCGGTTGCGCAGCGCGACGGCGACAGCCTTCTTCGCGCGATGCTGGCCGATGATGTGCTTGTCGAGTTCCGAGACGATCTCGGCGGGAGTCATGGTGCTCATCGTGTGTCCTTACTCGATCGTCTCGATGACGCGGTTGTGGTTCGTGTAGATGCACATGTCGCCGGCGATCTCCAGCGCTTTTTCGACGATGTCGCGCGGCGAAAGGTCCGTGTTGTCGGCCAGCGCCTTTGCCGCGGCCTGCGCATACGCACCACCCGAGCCGATTGCGCAGATGCCGCCTTCCGGGTCGAGCACGTCGCCGTTGCCCGTGATGACAAGCGTGGTGGTGGCGTCGGCCGTGATCAGCATCGCTTCGAGACGGCGCAGCATGCGGTCGGTGCGCCAGTCTTTCGCGAGCTCGACAGCGGCGCGCGTCAGATTGCCCTGATGTTTTTCGAGCTTCGCTTCGAAGCGGTCGAGCAGCGAGAAGGCGTCGGCCGTGCCGCCCGCGAAACCGACGAGCACCTTGCCGTTGTAGATGCGCCGGACCTTCTTCGCGCCGCCTTTCATGACGATGTTGCCCAGCGTGACCTGGCCGTCGCCGCCGAGCGCGACCTTGTCGCCGCGACGCACGGAAACGATCGTCGTGCCGTGAAATTGCTCCATATGCGTTCCTTTTGCAAAAACCGCAATTAATTGCATCGGGCAGAAGCCAGCGCTGAAGCGCTCGCTCCCGCCGACAGGGAGGACGCGGGGACGCCAACGCGCCACCGCGGAATCCGAGAGCGGACGGCGCGCGATGCGAGGTGCCGCGCGCGCGTGCAACGCATGTCGAAGTTATTTTAGGGCGGGCGCCGCCATATCAAGAGCCGAAGTCGAACGGCCGAGGGAAAAGCCGCACGGGAAAGCGCAGGCAAGGACGGCCGACGTGGGAAGGGCCTGGCGGTAAAAGGTGCGCATGCTGGGTCTGCCAGGCGCAATTATGCGATACGCATTTACCGACTGGCGCATCACACCTGGCAAATGGACCGATCGATTCGCCGGCGGAAAAGAAAAAGAGGCGCACGGGCCTCCGTGCGCCTCTGACGAAGCGTGTCCTGGGGGCGCGGACCCCGAAAACCGCGCCTTGCGCCGATCAGTCGCCGAACAGCTTCTGGCGCAGTTCGCGGCGTTCCTGTGCTTCGAGCGACAGGGTCGCGGTGGGGCGCGCGAGCAGACGCGGAATGCCAATCGGCTCGCCCGTTTCCTCGCACCAGCCGTAGTCGCCCGATTCGATGCGCGCGATCGATTGCTGCACCTTCTTCAGCAGCTTGCGTTCGCGGTCGCGCGTGCGCAGTTCGAGCGCATGCTCTTCCTCGATCGTCGCGCGGTCGGCCGGGTCCGGCACGATCACGGTTTCGCGGAGATTTTCGGTCGTCTGGCCGGCATTGCGGAGGATGTCCGCCTGCAGCTGTTCGAGCCGGTTCTTGAAGAAAGCGAGCTGATCCTCATTCATGTAATCCTTGTCGCTCATCTTCAGGATTTCGGCTTCGGTCAAGAGTCGTTTCGTCGTCATCTGGCTTGCTTCTTCAATGTGAGGCAAATCATTGCCCGCACTTTCGTGTTGCCCGCAAAAGGCGCCTCGATGACGCTCAAATGAGCGCCGGCGAACACGGACGGTGGGCTGTCGTGACGCCGAAGCGCCGATGCGGGGCCGAACTCCTCTGGAAACCGATTCTTCCAATGCTCCTGAGGCAATGCTTCCCGGCAGCGCGTTATGAGCCGGCGAGTGGCAGGCCGGCATATCGGCGATGTCCCCGGATGAGATTTTCCGGCGCCGTTTTCGGCCCGGCACGGCTGCGACGCGATTACGCGTTTTCCACCGGGCAAATCGTTCTCTTTCTCCAGTGGGGCCGTATTGTAACTGAATCACAATACGAAACCGCAAGCGGGGGAAATCCCTGCGGCAAACTCCACTTATCGTGAAAATATAACGCGCTGCTCAGTAAAAAGCGATGGTCGTGCACGTATTCTCGCAACAGGGTTTTCACGTGTTTTGACCGTAAGCCGGCCATTTAATTGCCGGGCTTGCGCTTTTGGGGCTTTTCTACGTTTGGTAGCGAACAAACGGCGCAGGGCGCGAAGCGGCGAGGGCGGACACGGAAGTGTCCGCCCCGATCAAACGGTATCGGACGCGATCAGACGAGACAGGCTTCGAGGCCGTCAGTGATCAGATCCTGCGGCAGTTCAATGCCGATGAAGACCATTTTGTTGGTCTTTTTTTCGATGGGCAGCCATTTGGCCGCGAGATCGCTGCCCATCATCTGATGGACGCCCTGGAATACGACCTTGCGATCGACGCCCTTCATATACAGCACGCCCTTATAACGCAGCAGGCGCTCGCCATAAATCTGCAGAATGCCACCGAGGAAGTCTTCGAGCTTGTTCGGGTCGAACGGTCGGTCGCTGCGGAAAACGAACGACTTGATCTTGTCGTCGTGATGCGCGTGATGGTGATGATGATGGCGGTGATCGTGGCCTTCGTGATCGCATTGGCCATGATCGTGATCGCAGTTCGCGTGGTCATGATCGTGGTCGTGATCGTGATGCGCGTGATCGTGATCGTCCTCGGCGAGGAAGTCGGGGTCGATTTCGAGCTTCGCGTTCAGGTTGAAGCCGCGCAGATCGAAAATTTCCTTGATGTCCGCTTCGCCGAAATTGACGACGCGAATTTGCGCCTTCGGGTTCATGTGCAGCAGACGGTGACGCAGGTCGCCGAGCACGGCTTCGTCGACGAGATCCGACTTGGTGATGAACAGGCGGTCCGCGAAACCGACCTGGCGCTGCACGACTTCGTGTTCGTCGAGTTGATGATTGCCGTGCTTCGCGTCGACCAGCGTGATGATAGCGTCGAGCAGGAATTCGTCGGCGATCTGGTTATCCATGAAGAACGTCTGCGCGACGGGGCCGGGATTCGCGAGGCCGGTGGTTTCGATCACGACGCGGTCGAAATCGAGTTTGCCTTCCTGCTTTTGCGCGGCCAGATCGCCGAGCACGCGCGCGAGGTCGCCGCGAATCGTGCAGCAGATGCAGCCGTTGCTCATCTGGATGATCTGCTCGCCCGTGTCCTGCACGAGGATGTCGTTGTCGATGTTTTCTTCGCCGAACTCGTTTTCGATCACGGCGATCTTCATGCCGTGCTTCTCGTTCAGGATACGCTTGAGCAGCGTGGTTTTGCCGCTGCCGAGAAAGCCGGTCAGGATGGTGACGGGGATCATTGTGTTCGCCATGGGAAGTCGCCTTGTGTTCGTCAATCTGGGGTTGGAACCGCGCCTGAGCGCTGGTTCCGGACCGCAGCAATGTCAGCGGAATATTGAAGCATAAGTGCCGGGGCGCCGCTGCTGCATGGCCAAAGCCCCGTTCAAGCAAAGGGAAATAACGCGTAACTATGGGCGATCAGGCGATTTGCAACAATAGGCCTTTCAGGTATTCGCCTTCCGGGAACGCCGTCAGCAGCGGATGATCGACGCCCGCGCCCAGACGCTTGAGAATGCGCGCGTCGACGCGCGCATCGGCGGCCGCACCGGCGACGATCTTCTGAAACAGCTCAGCATCGATCGCGCCCGAGCACGAATACGTGAACAGCAGGCCGCCCGGACGCAACAGCTTCAGCCCCGTCAGGTTGATTTCCTTGTAGGCGCGCGCGGCGCGGTCCACGTGCTCGCGCGACGGCGCGAACTTCGGCGGATCGAGCACGATCAGGTCGAAGCGCTCGCCATCGTCGTAGAGCTTGCGCAGCGTCTTGAACGCGTCGGCGTCGAGCCAGGTCGCGCGTCCGGCGTCGAAGCCGTTGGCCGCGACGTTTTGCTGGGCGAGCGCGAGCGCCTCGCCGGACGAATCGATCGATACCACCCGCTTCGCGCCGCCCTTGAGCGCCGCCAGAGAAAAGCCGCCCGTGTAGCAAAAGCAGTTCAGCACGTCGCGGTCTTTCGATAGTTCCTGCACCAGCGCGCGGTTGTCGCGCTGATCGACGTAGAAGCCCGTCTTGTGGCCGTTGCGTACGTCGACGTGATAGCGCACGCCGTTTTCGCTCGCGATCAGCGTCTCGGGCGGCGCGTCGCCGGCGAGCACGCCGACCGTCTGCTCGAGCCCTTCCTTTTCGCGGATCGACACGTCCGAGCGCTCATAGACGTTCGGGCAGCCCGTAGCACCCATCAGCGCCTGCACGATCGCGTCCTTCCACGCTTCGACGCCCGCCGCCATGAACTGGCAAACGATCTGGCCGCGCTTCGATGCGTCATCCTGGATGTAGTAATCGACGATCAGGCCCGGCAAGCCATCGGCCTCGCCGAAGATCAGGCGCGTGGCGCCCGTGTTGTGCACCATCGCCTGGCGATGCGCAAGCGCGCGCTGCACGCGCCGCTTGAAGAACGCGTGATCGACGGGTTCGTTTTCATCGAAGCTCCAGACGCGCGCGCGAATCTGCGAATGCGGGCTGTACGCGGCGCGCGCGAGAAAACGGCCGTCGTGCGCGCGCACCAGCACGGTCGCGCCGGCGGCGGGCTTGCCGTCCACGCGATCGATCGCATTCGCGTAGACCCACGGATGGCGGCGCAGCAGCGATTTTTCTTTCGACGGTTTGAGCGTAACGGTATTCATGACTTCGTGAGGACTTCAGCAGAACAATATGCCGCGAAGCGCGGCAAAGCGGAGATGACTGGCGCGCAGACGGCGTCAGTCGCGTTTTTTTGCGCGCGGATGCGCCTGATCGTAGATGCGCGCGAGGTGCTGGAAATCGAGCCCCGTATAGACCTGCGTCGCGGCAATGCTCGCGTGACCGAGCAGTTCCTGCACGGCGCGCAGATCGCCGCTCGATTGCAGCACGTGCGTCGCGAACGAGTGGCGCAGCACGTGCGGATGCACGTTGGCGGGTATGCCCGCCGTGAGCGCCGCGCGCTTCACGCGCTCGCGCACCACGTTCGGCGACATCCGGTTGCCGCGCGCGGACAAGAACAGCGGATGCGGATCATGCTTCACCAGTTCGACGCGCACGGCGAGCCAGGCGCGCAGCGCGTCGAGCGCCTTGCTGCCGACGGGCACCGAGCGCCGGCGGCTGCCCTTGCCGAGCACCTCGACTTCGGCTTCGTCGAGCTTCAGCCAGCCGACCGAGCGATAACCGTCGACGTCGGCGAAACGCACGTCGAGTCCGACGAGTTCCGACAGCCGCAAGCCCGACGAATAGAACAGTTCGAGCATCGCGTGATCGCGCAAGCCTTCTGCCGTGGCGGTGGCGGGCGATTCCATCAGCTTGTGGGCGTCGTCGACGGAGAGCGCCTTGGGCAGCGTTTTCGCGCGCTTGGGCGCGCGCACGGTGGCGACAGGATTCGCCGGCAGTTCGATGCGCCCCGCGAGCCAGCGATAGAACGCGCGCCACGCCGACAGCCGGTGCCCGATCGAGCGCGCCGACAATCCGCCCCCATGCGCGCGCGCGACGGCGCCGCGGATATCGGTCGCCGTGAGGCTTTCGAGCGGACGGCCGTTGGCGAGCTTCTTCAGCTCGTCGAGTTCGTGCGTGTAGGCGCGCAGCGTATGCGCCGACAGCCGCCGCTCGTGCTCGAGGCTCGACAGGTAGCTGGCGATGGAGTCGGCGGAGCTCACGCGCTCACGCCTTCAGCGCGGCAGCAGGCGGCTCAGCGCCGCGCTGGCGAGCGCACCGATCTGCGTGAGGAAATCGGTGGCCATGCCGTCGTGGAAGCGGCGCGAATCGGGCGAACCCATGACCAGCAGGCCGAACGCGGCGCCTTCATTGGCTGCTTCAGGGTCGCGCAGCGCGATCAGCGCGATCGATTCGACCGCAGCGGATGCGCCTTCCTTGTCGGCGTCGCCGCCGGCCACGGCCGATACCGCGGGCGTCAGCCATTGTGCTGCCTCGAAGCCGGTGTTCGCGCCGCAATACGGCGTGGCGAGGCTGTTCGCGAAGATGCGCACTTCTTCGCCGACCTGACGCGTGAAGTCCGCCTGCGAATAGGGTTCGGACACGTCCCACACACGCAGCGCCGCCTGCGGCACGTCGAACACGTCGCGCAGGCCCGTCGAGATCGTGCGCGGCAGCGCGCCGGGGTCACGCTCGGCCATGACGCGCGTCGTCCAGCGGCCGAACTTCGACGCGATGCTGTCGTTTTCATGGCCGTAGCGCAGCAACTCGGCGAGACGCCGCTCGAGATGCTTGTTCTTCTCGCGCAGCATGTCCATCTGACGTTCCTGCAGCGACACGGCCGCCTTGCCGTGCGGATTGGCGAGCCGCACGGTGGCGAGCAGTTCCGCGTGTTCGGCGAAGAATTCGGGGTTGGCTAGCAGGTAGTCGGCGACTTCGCGATCGTTCATGGTTTCGGCTTAAAGGTTGCGCGCTTCGTTGCTGTCTTGCTGCTGCGCCGCGCGGTTCGGGTTTCGCGCGGCGTCGTTATGTTCCGTCGGTTCGGTCGATTCGGCTAGCTTAATCGGCCTGATCGGCTCAATCGGCGATTTCGATCTCGCCTTCGAACACGGTGGCTGCCGGTCCCGACATCATCAGCGGCGACTCGGGCTTGCCGTCCCACGCGATGGTCAATGCGCCGCCGTGCGTGTGCACCTTCACGGGCGCATCCAGCAGCCCGCGCCGGATGCCTGCCGCGACGGCCGCGCACGCGCCCGTGCCGCACGCGAGCGTCTCGCCCGCGCCGCGCTCGTAGACGCGCAGCTTCACCTCGTTGCGGCTGACGATCTGCATGAAACCCGCATTCACGCGCTGCGGAAAGCGCGCATGGTTCTCGATCACGGGACCGTCGACGAGCACCGGAAACGCCTCGACGTCATCGACCAGTTGCACCGCGTGCGGATTGCCCATCGACACGACCGAGACCCAGCGCGTCGCGCCGTCGACGTCGAGCGCGTAGAGCGTGTCGTTGCCTTCGCGGCGCGTGTCGAGGCCGTTTGCGTCGAACGGCACCCTGGCCGGTTCGAACACGGGCGCACCCATATCGACGACGACTTCGCCGTTGTCCTGCATGGTCAGCGTGATCAGGCCGTTTTGCACCTGCACGCGCACGCTGCGTTTGGCGGTGAGGCCCGTGTCGCGCACGAACTTGACGAAGCAGCGCGCGCCGTTGCCGCAATGCTCGACCTCGCCGCCGTCGCAATTGAAGATGCGGTATCTGAAATCAACGCCGTCGACGGTCGGTTTCTCGACCAGCAGCAACTGGTCCGCGCCCACGCCGAAATGCCGGTTCGCGAGCGCGCGCACCTGCGCCTGCGTCAGGTTGAGCGGTTGCGTGTAGCCGTCGAGCACGACGAAATCGTTGCCCGCGCCGTGCATCTTCGTGAATTTCAGTTTCATCCCGCTATTGTAAGTGACGGACGACCGCTCTCGCCCACGGAGCATGGACACGCGTCAGTAAAAGCTGGGATCGCCCGGCGGACGCGTCTTGAAGCGCTTGTGCACCCAGTAATACTGCTCGGGAATGCGCGGAATCTGCTCTTCGAGAAACGCGTTCATGCGGCGCGCGTCGGCCTCGTCGTCGCCCGTCGGGTAGTTGTCCCACGGCTTGAACACCTTCAGCCGATAACCCTTGTAGTTCGGCAGCACTTCGCCGATGAACGGCACCACCTGCGCGCGCCCGACCTTCGCGAGTCGCCCGACGGCCGTCAGTGTGCAGGTCGGCACGCCGAAAAACGGCACGAAGGTGGAATTGCGCATGCCGTAGTCCATGTCGGCGCCGAGCATCACCGGCTTGCGCTCGCGCAGCCAGCGCAGCACGATGCGCGCGCTGTCGGCGCGGCTCGCCATTTCGGCGTCGAAACGGCCGCGCTGCGCTTTCGCCACGGCTTCGAGCTGCTGGTTCGACATCGGCTGATATAGCGAGCCGCACGGCCGATGCAGCGAGTAATTGAGAAATATCGAACCGGCCTCGATGCCGACGAAGTGAAAACCGAGAAACAGCGTAGGCGGCAGATCGGGATCGGTGAGATCGATTTCGCTGTCGAGCTGGACCAGCTTTTCGAGCTTCTTCGCCGAGCCGAACCATTGCACGCTGCGCTCCAGATAGCTGCGGATCGCGTGCCGGAAGTGCTTTTGCGCGACGTCCTCGCGACGCTCGTCGCTCCACTCGGGAAAGCACAGCTTCAGATTGGTGTGGACGATGCGGCGGCGTCGGCTCGGAATCTGATAGAGCAGCCAGCCGAGGCCGTCGCCCAGCCGCGCGACGAAACCATACGGCAGCAACGCGAACAGCTTGAGCAGACCGATGGCGAAGTTGACGCCCAGACGGCTCAGCATGCGGCGGCCTCCATCAGTCGATGTTGGTCCGCGAGGTTTAGAAACTGACCGAAAGTGTCGATATACCGCACGTGCACGCACTCTGTGACAAATGAAAGAAGTCGCTATAATAAGGGCTTCGCCGAGTTAATAGACAACTTGCGGGGCGAAGCCGGCGGACGTTTATCTTTCGGATAGGCGTCCGGCGGTAAGGAAATCCGCTAAAGCGTCGCCGCTTCAGGCTCGAAGCAGGCTACGTGAAACCCAACCGTAACCATTAAAAAGGAGCCTGCAACGTGGCTAATGATTACCTCTTCACCTCAGAATCCGTCTCCGAAGGCCATCCGGACAAGGTCGCCGACCAGATCTCGGACGCCATCCTCGACGCAATCCTCGCGCAGGACAAATACTCGCGTGTCGCCGCCGAAACCCTGTGCAACACGGGTCTCGTCGTGCTCGCAGGTGAAATCACCACGACGGCCAACGTCGACTACATCCAGGTTGCGCGCGAAACCATCAAGCGCATCGGTTACGACAACACCGACTACGGCATCGACTACCGCGGCTGCGCGGTGCTCGTGGCGTACGACAAGCAATCGCCGGATATCGCGCAAGGCGTCGATCGCGCGCACGACAACAATCTCGATCAAGGCGCGGGCGACCAGGGCCTGATGTTCGGCTACGCATGCGACGAAACGCCCGAACTGATGCCGCTGCCCATTCATCTGTCGCACCGCCTCGTCGAGCGTCAGGCGAACCTGCGCCGCGACGGCCGTCTGCCCTGGCTGCGCCCGGACGCGAAGTCGCAGGTTACCGTTCGCTATGTCGACGGCAAGCCGCATTCGATCGACACCGTCGTGCTGTCCACGCAGCACGCGCCGGACATCGACCTGCCGCAACTGCGCGAAGCCGTGATCGAAGAGATCATCAAGCCGACGCTGCCGGCTGAGCTGATCAAGGGCGACATCAAGTTCCTCGTGAACCCGACTGGCCGGTTCGTGATCGGCGGCCCGCAAGGCGACTGCGGTCTGACGGGCCGCAAGATCATCGTCGACACGTACGGCGGCGCGGCTCCGCACGGCGGCGGCGCGTTCTCGGGCAAGGACCCGTCGAAGGTCGACCGCTCGGCGGCGTACGCTGGCCGTTACGTTGCGAAGAACATCGTCGCAGCGGGCCTCGCATCGCGCGCGCTGATCCAGGTGTCGTACGCAATCGGCGTCGCGCAGCCCACTTCCGTGATGGTCAACACGTTCGGCACGGGCCGCGTGTCGGATGCGACGATCACGCGTCTGGTTCAGGAGCACTTCGATCTGCGTCCGAAGGGCATCATCCAGATGCTCGACCTGCTGCGCCCCGTCTACGAAAAGACGGCTGCGTATGGTCACTTCGGCCGCGAAGAGCCGGAATTCTCGTGGGAAGCCACGGACAAGGCGCTGACAC
Source organism: Paraburkholderia bengalensis (assembly GCF_037126505.1). Classification (NCBI taxonomy): domain Bacteria; kingdom Pseudomonadati; phylum Pseudomonadota; class Betaproteobacteria; order Burkholderiales; family Burkholderiaceae; genus Paraburkholderia; species Paraburkholderia bengalensis. The sequence continues at coordinate 145,289 of NZ_JACFYJ010000009.1, read as the reverse complement.
TGGCGGAAGCCGCCGGCACCGAGCCCGTTGCCGCTCTCGCCTGATTCCATGCGTTGAAGAAGCCGCGCGGCTGATCGTCGCGCGGTGGCATTCGCGAAGCTGGGAACAGAAACAGAAACGCCCTGCATGTGCTGTCAAGCGCATGCAGGGCGTTTTCGTTTTGTCTCGTGCGCGCGTCGCGCGAAGCCCTTGCCGTCACGCACCAACCGACGCGCACCCCTGCGTGCGAGCGCACGTACGCGCCAAGTGGTGCAGCGAGCGAAACGAGCGACAGGAGCGCCCGAAGCCTCAACGTGCAAACGCGAACCAGCCCTCGCTCGTCGCCGACACGCGGCGCGGACGGCGGCTCGTGCTGTGCGTCGCGCTGGCGGGTTTCGCGGCGCGCGGCGACGCGCCGAGCATGCGCACGCTCGCCGTATTGCGCAGCATCGTACGCAGCGAGAAGCGCCGCGACGCGCCTTGCATGCGCAACGCGCTGAAGAACGTGTGGAACCAGACGCGCACGCTATCGACAGGCTTCGCGTCGCGCAGTTGCTCGGCGAGTGCCCGCGTGCGGGCGGAATGGTGACGCAGCGCACGCGCCACATGGCGGCGTGCGGGACGCGCGGCGTTGAACGCGCGTGAGAGTCGAGTGCTCAATGGACTATGCATGGCTTCAAATCAGGCAGCGTGAGTCGCGTGGCAAGCGACGAAAAGTGCCGCAAAAGCAGCACCATCCATGCCAGCGAGCGGGACGCAATAGCCTGAGGAATGATGGAATGATCAGCAGCGGCTGCGGATGGCCGTGCCGATAGCGGAATAGCGTGTGCTGCAATCGACATGTGCGACAGGCTACACGCGATTCGTGACCGTCGAAAGTCCAGAGGGATAGGGGTTTTTCCGGGGCGCACGCTCGCGCGATCGCGCCCTTTGCGCTCGACGAGCGTGCACGCCTGCCCAGCCGGCGTGCAAGTTTGCCCGCCGGAATGGCGAACGGATCATCCGATCGCTTCATCGTCTGGGACGGCACGATCGTGCCCGTTTTACAATGAGGATCGGTTGTCGAACGAACGCAGGTTGAACGGAACGTCCATGTCAGTCCATTCGAAGAAAGAGCAGATTCAGGTGCTGCGCGAGCAGGGCTTCGTCATCGTACCGGGGCTCATCGCGCCCGAGCGCTGCGAAGAGATGAAACGGATCGCGCGTCAGCAGTTACACGAAGCCGCGCCGCCCGTCGAGTTCGAAGCGGACTTGCGCTACCCCGGCGCGCCGGAATCGAAACATGCGCCCGGCGGCCATACCGTGCGTCGCCTGCTGGACGCCTACGCGCGTCATCCGCGCTTCGCCGAATGGGCGACGGCGCCCGAACTTCGCGGCTGGATGGAGCTGTACTTCGGCGAAGAGCCGCGTCTTTCGCGCGCGCACCACAACTGCATGATGACCAAGCATCCCGCGTACGGCAGCCTGACGGGCTGGCATCGCGACGTGCGTTACTGGTCGTTCGAACGGGACGATCTGGTGTCCGTGTGGCTCGCGCTCGGCGACGAAACCGTCGATAACGGCGCGCTGTGGTTCGTGCCCGGCTCGCACACGGCGGCATTCACGTCCGACCGTTTCGACGAAGCGAAGTTTTTCCGCTCCGATCTGCCGGAGAACCAGGCGTTGATCCAGAAAGCGGTCTCGCCCGCGCTCAAGGCGGGCGACGTGGTCTTCTTCCACTGCAACACGCTGCATTCGGCGGGCAAGAATCTGACCGACCAGGTGAAGTTCTCGCTCGTGTTCACGTATCACGGCGCGAGCAACGTGCCGCTGCCGGGCTCGCGCTCGGCGTCGAAGCCCGAAGTGGCGTTCTGAGCGCTGCTCGCTTCGCGCGCGGCGGCTAGCGCATTACGGTCAGCGCTTCGACGACGCAAGCCCGATCAGTCCGGCGAGCGTCGCGACAATGCCGCCTGCGATCAGAAAGATCGTCTTGTTGGTCGGTGCGCCCGTGAACACGCGTGACACGTCGTTGCTGAACGAATGAAACGACTGTCCGCCGAAGTAAAGCAGCACCACGCCGCCGACGATCAATGCCAGCGAAATCGCTTTGGTCATGAACCAATCCTTATCGATGGATGACGGTGGCCGAAAGTCTAGGTGATCGCTGCCGCCGAGTCCATGTTCGCGTCCGGGCGCATGCAGCGAACACGTCGATTGGCTAACATAGCGGGTTGAATGCGGATTGAACGGGCGCTGACGGCCGGGCACGAGGGCATCATGGAACCCGCGCATGATACCGGTATCAAAACGCATCGGTATCGACACCCGTTGCGTCACCTCACGCTGACGGCGCCTGAATACAACGCAGAAAGCAACGTAAACAGAGACACCCTTCACCACGCGATGCGCAGCCCGCATCGCCGACTCCCCCCAGTTCTCGACAAGGACTCCATCAATGGCTTACGAAGCAGCTTCAGCACGCTATTCGGACATGCAGTACCGCGTTTGCGGCAGGTCTGGTCTCAAACTGCCGGCGCTGTCGCTTGGCCTGTGGCACAACTTCGGCGACACCACGCCGATCTCCACGCAACGCGAAATCCTGCGCACGTCGTTCGATCTCGGCATCACGCACTTCGACCTCGCGAACAACTACGGGCCGCCGTACGGCAGCGCGGAAACGAACTTCGGCCGCATCTTCAAGGACGATTTCCGGCCGTATCGCGACGAACTGCTGATCTCGTCGAAGGCCGGCTGGGACATGTGGCCCGGCCCGTACGGCCAGGGCGGCGGCTCGCGCAAGTATGTGCTCGCGAGCCTCGACCAGAGCCTGCAGCGCATGGGTCTCGATTACGTCGACATCTTCTATTCGCATCGTTTCGACGTCGATACGCCGCTCGAAGAAACGGCGGGCGCGCTGGCGAGCGCCGTGCAGCAGGGTAAGGCGCTGTACATCGGCATTTCATCGTATTCGGCGCAGAAGACGCGCGAAATGGCCAAGCTGCTGGCCGAATACAAGGTGCCGCTCCTGATCCATCAGCCCGCGTACAACATGCTGAACCGCTGGATCGAAAAGGAATTGCTCGGCGCGCTCGAAGAGACGGGCTCGGGCGCGATCGCGTTTACGCCGCTCGCGCAGGGACTGCTGACGGGCAAATACCTGAACGGCGTGCCGCAGGATGCACGCGTGAACAAGGCGGGCGGCGGCTCGCTGAAGCAGGAGCATCTGAGCGAGCAGAACATCGAGCGCGTGCGCAAGCTCAACGACATCGCGCAGCGTCGCGGCCAGAGCCTCGCGCAGATGGCGCTCGCCTGGACACTGCGCGATCCGCGCGTGACGTCGGCGCTGATCGGCGCGAGCAAGGCCGAGCAGGTGCGCGAAAACGTCGCGGCGCTGAAGAACCTGTCGTTTTCGGCGGAGGAGCTGGCGGAGATCGATCGCTATGCGACGGAGGGCGGCGTGAACCTGTGGGAGAAGCCTTCGACGGATCAGCACATCTGATCCATGGTGTGTGCGAGCTGGGCCGACGGGCCCGGCAAGCAGGCACAACAGGCACAAGCCGGCATGCAGAAGCCGCCTCATGAGGCGGCTTTTTCATCTGCACGTCGAGACCCGGCGGGTGTCGGCGTGCCGCCTTTCGTGCGTTGCGGGCAACGACGCCCCTACACCAGCGCCGGCAACCCCTCGACCAGCACGACCGCGAACACCACCCCTAGCAGCGCGCCCAACACTCTCAGCGTGTTGTGCTTGAACTCGGTCTTGCACGGCAGTGCGCCAAGGAAGAGCGCCCCCGCCAACGCCATCGGAATGACCAGAATGAAATCGCCGATCGTGAAGTAGTGCATGCCTGTCTCCTGTATGTGTGTTCGTCGTGCGCGCGACGTCGAAATCGTTCGACTGCATGCGGCGCGCCTGAATCGAGTATAGGCGACGATGTCGGCGCATATGGTGGGATAAAGCGCGAATGCATCTGTCGCCGAGCCGGCAGAGCGAAGCGCCGCAAGGCTTGGCGCGATTTACGGCAGCGCCGGCGAATGGGTTGCGCCGCGCGCGGTCCGCTTACGCCGACCTTTCTGAATATGCGTTTTGCGCGTCGAAACGTTAGCGAGCGCTGCTATAAGCGGAAGCACATCACGATGCGCTATAAGTGCGTCCCATGACATCGACACCGGCAGCCAGCGCCGCGTTTCACGCTTCGAAGGCGCGCACCTAACCGTGCGTCGCGGCGGGCATGCTGGCCGGCTGGTCGACTGCGTCGGGATGCGTGAGCTGCTCGTCGGTTGGCAGCGCGGAGGTATCCCAGCCGCCGCCCAGCGCCTTGACGAGCGCGACGCTCGCGGCCATCCGCCGGCGCGCGATCGACACGGCTTCGCGCTCGTTGGTGAGCGCCGTCGTTTGCGCGACGACCACGTCGAGATAGGTGATCGCGCCGTTCTTGTAGCGGTTCGTCATGATCGCGAGCGAGCGCTGCGCGGCCGACACCGCGTCGTCCTGCGCCTGCGCTTCCTGTTCGAGCACGCGCAGCGCGGCGATGTTGTCCTCGACCTGGCCGAACGCCGTCAGCACCGTCTGCCGATACTGCGCGACGCCTTCGTCGTAGTTCGCCTGCGCCTCGGCTTTGCGCGAAGCACGGCCGCCGAAGTCGAGCAGCGTGCCGGCGAGCGACGGGCCGAGCGACCAGAAGCGGCTCGGCGCAAGCAGCCACTGACTGAAGTTGGTGGCTTCGAGCCCGCCCGTCACGGAGAGAATCAGGTTCGGAAAATACGCCGCCGTCACCACGCCGATCTGCGCGTTCAGATCGACCACGTGGCGTTCGGCGGAAGCGATGTCGGGGCGCCGTTCGAGCAGCGTCGACGGCACGCCGACGGGCGCGATCACGGGCACCGCGACGAGTGGCGCAACGGGCAGCGAGAACGTCGAAGGCGGCACGCCCGTCAGGATCGCGAGGGCATGTTCGAGTTGCGCGCGCTGCACGCCGAGATCGATCGCCTGCGCCTGTGTCGTGCGCAATTGCGTCTGCGCCTGCGCGACGTCGGCATCCGTCGCGATGCCGCCCTTGTAGCGGTTCTGCGTCAGGTCGACGGCTTCCTTGTACGCGGCAATCGTGTCGTCGAGCAGTTGCCGCTCGCGGTCGATGCCGCGCAGCTCGAAATAATCGGTCGCGACTTCGGCCTGCATCGACAGCAGCACGCTTTGCGCGTCGGCGGCGCTCGCCTGCGCGCCTGCCTTCGCGCCTTCGACGCTGCGCGACACACGGCCCCACAGGTCCGGTTCCCATGTCGCATCGGCGCCGACGATCCAGTCGTCGAGCGTCCTGCCAGCCGTCGATTTGAACTTCACATTCTCCGACGACCGTGCGCGCGAGTAGCCGCCGTTGGCGGTCACAAGAGGAAAGAACTCCGAGCGGAGCTGCGCGACCTGCGCGCGCGCTGCGCGAAAGCGGGCCTGCGCAGCCGCCACGTTCTGGTTGGCGCTCGCGACCTGCTGTTCGAGCGCGTTCAGCGCGGGATCATCGTAGGTTTCCCACCAGGCGCTGCGGATTTTCGCGTCGGCGGGTTCGGCCGTTTTCCAGCCGGTGCCTTCGAGTTCCTTGTAGGTCGCGGCGGCGGCCGTCGTCGGCCGCTGATAGTCGGGACCCACCGTGCACGCGGCGAGCACGCTCACGCCGGCGAGCGCGAGCACGGTGGAACGTAGACGCAGGCGGCGCGTGGTCATTGGGGCGCCTTCGCGGTCTGTTCGCCCGCGGCGGAGCCCGAACCAGCAGCGGGAGCCGAAGCGGAAGCCGCGCCGGAAGCCGCGCCCGCCTTCGGATACACGATGCGCACGGCCGCGCCGTCGACGATCGAGTCCTGCGGATTCAGGATCACCTGCTCATCGCCCTTCAGCCCCGACGCGACCGCGACGCGCGTGCCGTAATCGGTGCCGAGCGCGACGGTGACGAGCTTCACGCGCTGCTGCGCATCGACGGTCGCGACTTTCACGCCGTCGGGACGAAACAGGAACGCGTTGCCGGGCAGCGTGAAGGGCGCGGCCTGCGCTTTCAGCGCGAAGTGCACCTGCGCATACGCGCCCGGCAGCAAATCGCCGTTGCCGTTGTCCACGTCCACTTCGACGAGCATCGTGCGTTGCTGCAGATCGACGGCGCCCGAAGTGCGCGCGACGGTGCCTGGATAGTGCGTCGACGGCGTCTCCGTCAGCGTCAGATACGCGCTCTGCTGCGCCTTCACGTCCTGCGCATAGGCTTGCGGCACGTTCACGTACACGCGCAACCGGTCCGCCTGCGCGACATGGAACAGTTCCTTCGCCGGTCCGCCCGAACTGCCCGCGTCGATCAGCGCGCCGACATCGACATTGCGCGCGGTGACGATGCCGTCGAAAGGCGCATACACCTTCTGGAACGACTGCGTCTTTTCGAGCCGGGCAACGTTGAAGCGCGCGGCGTCGAGCGTGCCTTTCTTTGCGAGCATGTCGCCGACTTTCTCGTCGGTTTCCTGCTTCGACACCGAGTTACTGCGCAGCATTTCCGTCCAGCGATTTGCAGTGCTTTTCGCGAGCGCGTAGTTGGCTTCGGCGTTGGCGAGGTCGGCGCGCGCGGCGCGCAACTGGTCGTCCACTTCCGGCGTGTCGATTTCGGCGAGCAGCTGGCCCGACTTCACGCGCGCGCCGATGTCGGCGTACCACTTCTTCAGATAGCCGTTGGTGCGCGCGTAGATCGGCGTGTCGAGAAACGCCTGCACGTTGCCGGGCAGCACGAGATCGAGTGCGGCTGTCGACTTCTGCGGCTTCACCACTTCGACGCTCAGTTGCGCGGCGTGTTGCGCTTCGCGTTCGAGCGCGGCGTGCGCGTCGTGACGCGACCAGATGCCCTGCGCGGCGAGCGCGAGCACGACGACAGCCGCGCCTATCGCGATCAGCCGCGAGCGTTTCGATGAGTTGCGCGGGCCAACCCCGTGTGGCGCGGACTCATCAGGACGATTGCCTTCCATCTGCACTCCAGATCCAGATACTGTGCTTGCGCATCGTTGTTATGAACGTCGGCCGCGTCATTGCGGTTTGTGGACGACATGGGCGGCGGCACGCGCGCGCCGTTCCGACAGCCGTCGATAGATCATCGAAAACACCACGGGCACGAACACCAGCGTCGCAATCGTGCCCACAGCCAGACCGCCGATCACCGCGCGCCCGAGCGGCGCATTCTGCTCGCCGCCTTCGCCGAGTCCGATCGCCATCGGCACCATGCCGATCACCATCGCGAGCGCCGTCATCAGCACCGGGCGAAAACGCGTGAAGCCCGCTTCGATGGCCGCGCGCGTCGCGTCGCCGTGTTCGAGCAACTGCTCGCGCGCAAAGCTGACGACGAGAATGGAGTTCGCCGTCGCAATGCCGATACACATGATCGCGCCCGTGAGCGCCGGAATCGACAGTGTGGTGTGCGTGAGGAACAGCATCCAGACAATGCCCGCCAGCGCGCCGGGCAAAGCCGTGATGATGATGAAGGGATCGAGCCACGACTGGAAGTTCACGACAATCAGCAGATACACCAGCACGATTGCGAACACGAGCCCCGCGAACAGGCCGGAGAACGAGTCGTTCATCGTCTGCACCTGGCCGCGCAGCTCGATCGACGAGCCCTTCGGCAACTGCGCTTTGGTGTCGGCGATGATCTTTTGAATGTCATCGGAGACGGCGCCGAGATCGCGGCCGTCGGCGGTACCGTAGATGTCGATCGTGGTTTGCGCGTTGTAGTGCGTAAGCACGGCATTGCCCGCCATGCGGTGCATCGTCGACAGCGCGCCGAGAATGTTCGTGTGGCCGTTCGCGTTGAGCGGAATGTTCGCTAGCGACTGCAGCGAATCCATCGTGTATTGCGGCGCTTCCGTGATGACGTTGTAGCTGACGCCATTGCGCGGATTGAGCCAGAACGTCGGCGTGGTCTGCTGGCTGCCGGATAGCGTGATCAGCAGATTGCTCGCCACATCGCGCTGCGAAAAGCCCGCCTGTTGCGCGCGCGTGCGGTCGACGTCCACATAGATGCGCGGCAGGTCGGACGGCTGCTGGATGCGCGCGTCGGCGAGGCCGGGAATCGCGCGCAGCTTGTCGAGCAGCAGCGCGGCAAATGCGCGGTTGCCCTGGACGTCGCGCCCGACGATCTGCACGTCGATCGGCGACGGCATGCCGAAGTTCAGCGTCTGGCTCACGATATCGGCGGGCAGGAATGCGAACTGCACGCCGGGAAATTCGTCGGAGAGCGTGCGGCGCAGCTTGCGCACGTATTCGGCCGTGGGACGATGATCCTCATTCAGGCTGATGAGAATATCGGAGTCCGATGTGCCGATCGTGCCTGTGTTGCTGTACGACAGGTTGATGCCCGACACGGGCAGGCCGATGTTGTCGATGATCGAATGCAGCTCGTCGCGCGGAACCAGCTCGCGGATGCGGGCGTCCACACGATCCGTGATCACGGCCGTTTCTTCCACGCGCATGCCCGTTTTCGCGCGCAGGTGCAGCGCGATCGTGCCCGCATCGACAGCGGGGAAAAAGTCGCGGCCGAGAAACGGCATCAAGAGCAGCGAAGCGAGACAGCACACCAGAAAGCCCGTCACGAAGATGCCGGGCCGCGCGACGCGCGCCACCAGAAACGCGTGATAACGCGCGCGCACGTTCTCGAAGCCGCGTTCGAACGCGAGATGCGCGCGCATGAACGGATTGCGCGTCGTGCCCGAATGATGCAGGTCGGCGGCGCGATGGTGATGGCGCAGCAGGTACTTCGCGAGCGTCGGCACGAGCGTGCGCGAGAAGAAGTACGACGCGAGCATCGCGAACACGACGGCTTCGGCAAGCGGGATGAACAGGAAGTGCGCGACGCCTGTGAGCAGGAACATCGGCACGAACACGATACAGATCGACAGCGTGGAGACCAGCGTTGGAATCGCGATCTGATGTGCGCCGTCGAGAATCGCCTGTTCGAGGTTCTTGCCTTGCTCCAGCTGATGACTGATGTTCTCGATCGCCACCGTCGCGTCGTCGACGAGAATGCCGACGGCGAGCGCGAGCCCGCCTAGCGTCATGATGTTGATCGTTTCGCCGAGCGCGGACAGCGCGATGATCGACGTGATCATCGACAGTGGAATCGACACAGCGATGATCAGCGTCGCGCGCCAGTTGCCGAGGAACAGCAGGATCATCAGACCCGTCAGACACGCGGCGATCAGCGCTTCGCGCAGCACGCCTTGCACGGAAGCGCGCACGAACAGCGACTGATCCGCGACGGGATCGATCTTCAGCGACTCGGGCACGAGATTGCGCAGCGTCGGCATCATCGTCTTGATGCGGTCGACGATTTCGAGCGTCGACGTGTTGCCGCTCTTGTTGATCGTCAGCAGCGACGCGCGCTGGCCATCCACGCGCACGATGTTGGTCTGCGGCTGATAGCCATCGCGTACATGCGCGACGTCGCGAATATAGACGGTGCCGTTCGACCCCGATTTGATGGGAATATTGTTCAGTCCTGCGAGGGAATCCGGGCTCGAATTCATCTGCACAGAATATTCAGTCGAGCCGATTTTCGCGGTGCCCGTCGGCACGATCAGGTTTTGCGCGGTGATCGAGTTGACCACGTCCATCGGCGACAGATTGCGCTCCTGCAGCTTGCGCGAATCGATATCGACCATGATTTGCCGCTGCTTGCCGCCGTACGGCAACGGCGCCGATGCGCCGGGCACGGTTGCGAGTTGCGTCTTCAGGAAGTTGTTACCGTAGTCGTACAGTTCCTGTTCGGTAAGCGTGTTCGACGACAACGCCAGGCGCAGGATAGGCACGGTGGATGCGTTGTAGCGCAGTATGTTCGGCGGCGTGATGCCGGGCGGCAGCGAGCGCAACTGCGTCTGCGACAGTGCCGTGACTTGCGCGAGCGCTTCGTTGATGTTCGCGTGCGGCTGAAAAAAGATCTTCACGACGGCAATGCCGTTCAGCGAAGTCGATTCGACGTGCTCGATATCGTTCACCGCGACGGACAGCCCGCGCTCGTAGTTCAGCACGATGCGCTTTTCCATTTCGTCGGCGGGCAGGCCGGTGTAGGTCCAGATCACCGACAGCACGGGAATGTCGATGTTCGGGAAAATGTCCGTAGGCGTGCGCAGGATCGTCATCGGACCGATGATCAGCAGCAGCAGCGCGAGGACGACGAACGTATAGGGGCGCCGCAGCGCGAGACGAACGATCCACATGAAAGAGCGGTCCGGTGAGGGCGGAGCGTGCTGCTTCTGGCGGCAGCGAATTGAGCGAGCGCTGTGCGGACGGCGGCCCGGCCGGGCGTGCGCGACAGGAATATAGCGCGTATCGTAGCTTACATCGGCATTTTTGAGACGGGCGTGCGCTCCGGTTTATGATCACCCTGTTACGAGGCGTTACAGTCAGGATTTCGTAAGTGGCGAGGCCTTACTTTTTGCTTTGCCAAACTGCCCAAACGGGCAACAATGGGCTTGGGGCATTTGCATCGGCAGTTCGGGTGCGAGTCGATCCGGGCCCTTGATTTTCGCTTCAGGTGCGCGCGCAACCATTTGTCCGGTGCGGCGTTTTTATCAGCACATTGACCGGCGCAGTCCCAAACAAGCCGGCAATTGGGAGAACGGGGAAACATCATGCAAGTCGGTTCTATTGTTCGATCCGTGCATATCGCTGTGCCGCAGGGCGCGCGCGGAATCGTAATGCGTATTCTCGGCGACATGGCGATGGTGGCGTGGTATGCCGGTGAGCCCGGTACGTCGAAGATTCTGAACACGGAACCCTTTTTCCTCGAAGATCTGATCGACACGGGCGAGTTCGTTCGTCCCGCTGGCGCGCAGGTGCATTGATCGCGGGCGGCTGTCTGCTCGCGGCCGCTGTGCAGTCGGTTCTCCGCTGCGCGGAGCGTGCGCCGCGGGCCAGCTGCCGTTTCATGCCGGTGAGTGTTTCCGCTCGTTTTTGTGCCCGCCACGGCGCACAATGCGGGCATGAACGAAGACACTCCCATTTCGCAGGACGGCCACGCCGTTCCCTTCGCCCGGCTCACGCCGGAAGTCGTGCTCGACGCGCTCGATAGCGTGCTCGACAGCGTCGGCGTGCGCACGGACGGGCGCATGCTCCCTCTCAACAGCTACGAGAATCGCGTGTATCAGGTGGGCGTCGAAGACGGCCCGCCCGTCGTCGCGAAGTTTTATCGGCCCGAGCGCTGGAGCGATGCGGCGATTCTCGAAGAACACGCGTTCGTCGCCGAACTGGCGGCGCGCGAGATTCCTGCCGTTCCTGCGCGCACATTCGATGGCCGCACGCTGCATATGTTCGACGGCTTCCGCTTTTCGATCTTCGAGCGGCGCGGCGGACGCGCGCCGGATCTCGATCGCACGGATACGCTCGAATGGCTGGGGCGTTTCATCGGACGCATTCATGCTGTCGGTCAGACGCAAAACTATGCGGCGCGTCCGACGCTCGATATCCAGAGCTTCGGTTATGAGCCACGCGACTATCTGCTCGCGCACGGCTTCGTGCCCGCCGACGTGCGCGCCGCGTGGGAGGCCGCCGTCAATCTGGCGCTGCAAGGCGTCGAGCAGGCACTCGAACGCGCGGGCGACGTGCGCAACATCCGCATGCACGGCGACTGCCATCCAAGCAACGTGCTGTGGACGGACGGCGGCCCGCATTTCGTCGATTTCGACGACAGCCGCATGGGCCCTGCCATTCAGGATCTCTGGCTGCTCTTGCCGGGCGAGCGTCAAGAGGCGACGCGCGCGCTGACGGATCTGCTCGCCGGCTACGAAGATTTCTGCGAGTTCGATCAGCGCGAGCTGCATCTGACCGAGGCGTTGCGGACATTGAGGCTGATTCACTACTCGGCGTGGCTTGCGCGCCGATGGGATGACCCTGCGTTTCCCGTCGCGTTTCCGTGGTTCAACACGCAGCGCTATTGGGAAGACCGCATTCTCGAACTGCGCGAGCAGATCGGCGCGATGCAGGAAGGGCCGCTCTGGCCCGTCTGACGACCACGCGACGCATCTTTGCGGGATGAGTCGCGCGCTGGATCAAACCGTGCGCTGAACGTGGACCGTCGAGCCCGTGAACATGCGCGCACGTCGCGGCCTATCGTTTTGATGCCCGCGCGCGTCTACGCAAACGCTTCCGGTGTGCCAACTTCGCTGGTGAAGCGCCTGTAGGCGTCGCGCGTCACGGTGATGAGATTCGCGCTCTCGTCGTACGAGCAGGTCGAGCGTGCGCGCATGTTGGGCGCCAATACGTCCGGACAGCGCCCGCCGTGGGATTGAGAAAAACGTCGTTCTATGTAATGATAGTCATTCTCATCTGAGGGGCATCGCCAGCTTTTCGTCAACTTTCCCCCGGTGGATTCGCAATCGGCGCCTTGCCGTCCGACTCCGGTTCCACGCGAGGAACTTGCTCAGCGGCCGCCAGCCAGCTCTTCGATGACCTCTGCTTCGGCCCGGAAATCCGTCGCCGCTGTCCATGTGACGGCATGCGTAGGCGGTTCGGGCATCGTCCGCTTCCATTGAACCGTGTCGCCACGCGTCGGCGACACACGACCCATTGACCCGCTGACCCGTTTTTGCAGGAGCACGATGAACGCGCCCGAAAAGATCGATCTGAAGCCCGCCGACCGTGCGGGCGTGCCTGCGGGCATCCCTCGTCTGGATGCGGCAGAGCTGGCTGCGCGGCGCCAGCGTTCGCGGCGCGCGACGTTCATCAAGTGGTTGCGCAAGGTGCACGGCTGGGTCGGGCTATGGGGCGCGGCGCTCGGAATGCTGTTCGGCGCGACGGGATTCCTGCTGAATCACCGCGCGGGGCCGCTGAGAGTGTCGACGGGCGAGCCGCAGGTCGAGCAGTTGCAGCTTCCGCTGCCGCCACAGGGCTTCCAATCGCCCGGCGACATGGCGCGCTGGCTGAAGGACGAATTGCATATCGACGGCAAGCCGGGCAGGGCGCGCCGCGAGCCTGCGCATCCCGTGGCGTGGGGCGACCGCAGCGCCGTGCAGCCGGAGTTCTGGCAGGTCGCGGTTGCCGGGCCGGGACAGGGCGTGCAGGCGGAGTATTGGGTGGGCAATGGTTATGTGTCGGTGAAGCGCACCCAGAATTCGTTGCTCGCCACGATGAACAACCTGCATAAAGGCGTGGGGCTGAGCGTCGGCTGGGTGCTGCTCATCGATACGATTGCGGGCAGTCTGATTCTGCTGTCGCTGACGGGCGTGCTGCTGTGGACGGAGCTGAACAGGCGCCGGACGGTGGGCGTCGTGCTGGTGGGCGCGTCGATCGCGGCCGCGATGGTTTGCGGGATGATGTGAACGGCCGGGCCAGAGAGCGGCGGCCGCTATTCATCCTGCGCGGGCTCGCCGACGGGCTCGCTCAGCTGCGCGAAGTTGGTGATTTTCACGTCGCCCTCGGGAAAGCGCGCGATGATCTCCAGTTCGCCGCCTAGCGCGCGGATATGATCGCGCAGCGTCGAAATGTACATGTCGGTGCGTTGCTCGAGTTTCGCGATGCTGGGCTGCTTCACGTTCAGACGCCTGGCGAGCGCTTCCTGTGACAGGCCGCGGGCGTGACGCAGATCGTGCAAAGGCATTTCGGCGAGCAGTTTTTCTGCCAATGCTTCGGATCGAGCCCGCGACTCGGGTGGCATCTGTGCCCGCAGTTCTTCATATTTCCTTGCCATTTTCAGTTTCCCCTCGTGCTAGCTGCACGAGATGCAGCCGATACAAAATTTCTGCTCGCGGCACATTCTGTTCATACCAGCGGTCATGACCGGTTTTGTCGCCTCCCAGCAGGAGGACTGCGACGCGGCGCGGATCGAACGCACACAGCACCCGATAAGGCCTGCCACGATGCTGGATTCGTAGCTCACGCAGGTTGCCAAACCGGGAGCGCACCACTTTGCTCGAATACGGATAGGGTAGAGCTGGCCCTCGTTTCACGAGCATGCAGATTGTCGTATCGACCGACTCCCTTTCCTCTTGCCGCAAACCTTCCCACCATGCCTGAAATGCATCGGTGTACTCAACATCCCACGTCATCGAAAATATAGCCTCCAAGGAATATTCCGTCAAGGGAATACCGGTGACTGCAAACGACGACACAGCGCAGCAACAGCTGGTCAGCCGTCCGAAAAGATTCGATGCTAGGGATGAGCGGCGCCGCGCGGCAGTCAGCCGAATGGCCAAGGCGCGGCGAGATGGGACGGCCGTGAGCGAACACGCTCGCGGCCGCAGGAGAAACAAAAACGAAATACGAAACCGAAAACCGAAACCGAAAACCGAAACCGGAAAACTACTCCGGAATATGGCAAGCCGTCCCGCTGTTCGCGGCTATCTCACGCGCGGCCTTGGCACCTTCGACTTGCAGCAATGTCGGCAGCGACACGCCATTTTTGGCCGCTGTCACTTCGGCGAGTATCGATACGGCAATCTCCGGCGGCGTCCTGCTGCCGATATAGATCCCCACCGGCCCATGCAGCCTCGCCAGTTCGGTTTCGGTGAGATCGAACTCCTTGAGCCGTTCGCGGCGCGCTGCGTTGTTGCGCCGCGAGCCCAGCGCGCCGACATAGAACGCAGGTGTCTTCAGCGCTTCCATCAACGCGAGATCGTCGAGTTTCGGATCATGCGTGAGCGCAATCACTGCGCACCGTTCATCGAGCTTCATGTCCAGTACGGTGTCGTCGGGCATCGTGCGCACGATTTTCGTGCCCGGCACATCCCACTCGTCCGTGTACTCTTCGCGCGGATCGCAGACGGTGACCTGATAATCGAGTCCCACCGCGATATTGCACAGATAGCGCGACAACTGCCCCGCGCCGATCACGAGCATCCGGTAGCGTGGGCCGTGTATGGTCAGCAGACGCCTGTCGTCGAAGTCGACGCCGTCCGTCGCCTGCGCCGGGCCCAGATGCGCGGCGCCCGTTTGCATGTCGAGCGTGCGCGCGACGAGTTGTCCGCCTTCGACGGCTTCGCACAGTTCGGCGATACCGCTCGCCTTCGTCAACGGTTCCAGCACGAGCTGGATAGTCCCGCCGCACGGCAGCCCGAAGCGATGCGCCTCTTCAGCCGTGATGCCGTATTTGACCGCTTCGGGTTTCGTCTGCTCGATGCCGCGTTGACGCACGCGGTCGATCAGATCGTCCTCGATACAGCCGCCCGACACCGAGCCGACGACCGTGCCGTCGTCGCGCACCGCGAGCATCGCGCCTTCGGGACGCGGCGACGAGCCCCACGTCTTCACCACCGTCACGAGTAGCGCGCGATGCCCCTGTTCGAGCCAGCGCGCGCTGCTCTTCAGGACTTCGAGATCCACGCTGTCCATGATTTCTTCCTCTTCGGTTCTTCGCTGCCGCCGTCGCCCGCGCCTTCAGTTGCGCCTTCCGTTGCGCCGGCCTGAGCCGCAGTGTCGCCGGAATCGGCCGATTCTGCCCGCACAGTGTCAGCGCCGCCCGTGACCTGCTCGCCGAAGCGCCGGAAAAACTCGCCCGCGAGCTTGCGAGCCGCGCCATCGACGAGCCGCGAGCCGATCTGCGCGAGCTTGCCGCCCACTTGCGCCGTGGCCGTATAGGTGAGTTTGGTCGCCTGATCGCCGTCGGGTTCCAGCTTGACGTGCGTTTGCCCTTTGCCGAACCCGGCGGCGCCGCCCTGTCCTTCGAATACGATTGTGTACATGTGCGGCGCGTCGATCTCCGTGATTTCCATGCGGCCCTTGAAACGCGCCTTCACCGGACCGACGGCCGCGCTCAGCGCGACGGCATAAGCATTCTCGCCGTCGGGCTCGATGCTGTCGCAGCCGGGAATCGACGCGCGCAACACCTCCGTGTCGTTGAGCGCTTCCCATGCCTGCTGCTGCGGGATCGGCAGCGTGTAGGTTTCGGTCAGCTCCATGAGCTTGCTCCTTCAGTGATTGCGGCGCGCGCGGCGTCGCGGGGCGCGCGCGTCAATTGCGCGAGATCGCGGCCAAACGCAGCCAGGCTATCGAGATTGTGGACGGGCTTGTGCGCATCGACATGCGGCAGGATCGCCTGCACGCCGCGCGCCTTCGGGGAGAATTCGCTGTACCGCAGAAGCGGATTGAGCCACACGACGCGATGCGCGAAGCGGCGCAGGCGGGCCATTTCGGTGTCGAGTACGTCGATGGCTTCGTGATCGAGGCCATCGGTGACGAGCAGCACGGTTGCCCTTCCTGTCAGCACCCTGCGTGCCCAGCGGCGGTTGAATTCAGCCAGCGCCGCGCCGATGCGCGTGCCGCCCGACCAGTCGACCACCTGATCGGCCAGCGCCGCAATCGCGACGTCGGGGTCACGCTCCTTGAGCGCGCGCGTGGCGTTCGACAGCCGCGTGCCGAACAGAAACACCTGCAGACGTTCGCGCGATTGCAGCAGCGCGTGGCAGAAGTACAGCACGGCGCGCGAGTAGTTGCTCATCGACCCGGAGATATCGAGCAGCAGCACGAGGGGCGGTTTGCGCTCGACCACGGCGCGATATTTCCACACAGTCCAGTCGCCGCCCGCGCGCACCGCGTGGCGCGCGCTCGCGCGCAGATCGGCCTGCGTGCCGCGCGACGCCGCCTTCAGCCGGCGCGTGCGCTCCATCGCGAGCGGCAGGCGTTGAGCGCGAATCAGATGACGCAGCGTGCGCCATTCGTCTGCCGTCAACGTGTCGAAATCGCGATGCCGCAGGCGCTCTTCGGCACTGAATGTGACGCGCGCGTGCAACTCCTGGCGGTCCTTGTCGGCGGCTGGCGCGCTCTGCTTGCGCTGGTTCGCGTGGTGCACGGCGAGCGCATCGGCGAGCCGGTTGTTGCGCTTCGGCGGCGGCATGCCGCTCGTCACTTTCGGCAGCAGCAGCGCGCGCAGCTTGCCTTCCCAGTCGGGATCACGCCAGAACAGATCGAAAGCCGCGTTAAACAGATCGCGCTCGTCGGGCGCGCGCACCAGCAACGCCGCGAGCGCGGCGCGCACATCGTCGCGCCGGTCGAGATCGATCCAGCGCAACGCTTCGAGGGCATCGACGGCCTGCGCGGGCGACATCGGCAAACCGGCACCGCGCAACAGCCGCACGAAATGCACGACGTTGCGCGCGAGCGTCGCCGGGCCGGGTTCGCATGCGAGGTTCATTGACGCTACTCCGCCGCCGCCAGACACTCGCGAATCTGCTCGGCGTCGAAGCGGGCGAGATCGTCCTGATACTTCAGCAGCACACCGAGCGTGTCCTGCACCGATTGCGGATCGAGTTCTGTGACCGTCAACGCGGCGAGCGCGCGGCACCAGTCGATCGTCTCCGCGATGCCAGGCGCCTTGAACAGATCCATGCCGCGCAGCCGATGCACGAAATCGACGGCACGCCGTTGCAGCGCTTCGCCCGTTTCGGGCGCGCGCGCCGCGACGATCGCCAGTTCGCGCTCGCGCTCCGGATAGCCGATCCACTGATACAGACAGCGGCGCTTCAACGCGTCGTGCACTTCGCGCGTGCGGTTCGACGTCATCACGACGAGGGGCGGATGCTCGGCGCGCACCGTGCCGTATTCGGGAATCGACACCTGGAAGTCCGACAGCAGTTCGAGCAGAAACGCTTCGAACGGCTCGTCCGCGCGATCGATTTCGTCGATCAGCAACACGCGGCGCGCGCCCGGATGGTTCGCGTCGGGCATCAGCGCCTGCAGCAACGGGCGCTTGAGCAGAAATTCGCTGCGATACAGCGTGCTGCTGTCGGGCTTTTCGCCGGACGCTTCGGCAAGACGCAGCGCCATGATCTGACGCGGATAGTCCCACTCGTACAGCGCGCTCGCCGTATCGAGTCCTTCGTAGCATTGGAGCCGGAGCATCGACGTGCCGAGCATGCCCGCCGCGGCCTTCGCCAGTTCCGTCTTGCCGACGCCCGGCTCGCCTTCGACGAACAGCGGCCGCTCCATGCGCAGTGCGAGAAACAGCGCCGTGGCCAGTTCACGGCTCGCGAAGTAGCCTTGGCGCGAGAGCTGCGCAAGGGTTTCGTCGATCGAAGCGGGCTGCATGGTTCTCCTTGAAACGAAGCGAGGCGGTCCCGAAGCGGCATGACGAGCTTCGGGCGCCTCGCGGCTCGCCTCCTGCGCTAGCCGTTCGCGGCCCGCACCGCACGCGCCGTCAGCACGGGAATCAGATGAGCACGATACTCCGCGCTCCCGTGCATGTCGGTGTTGAGGTCGTCGGGTGCGACGGTCACGCCGCGCGCGGCTGCTTCGGTGAAGTTCGCCGACAGCGCGTTTTCCAGCTCCGTCGCGCGAAACACCGACGGCGCCGCGCCCGTGATCGCCACGCGCACGCCGTTCGCCGTCTTCGCCACGAACACGCCCGTCAACGCGAAGTGCGAAGCCGGGTTCCTGAACTTCTCGTACGCGGCCTTTTCGGGCACGGGAAACTCGACGGCCACGATCAGCTCGTCGGGTTGCAATGCCGTCTCGTACATGCCGACGAAAAAGTCCGCCGCCGAAATACGCCGCCGGTCCGTGACGACCGTGCCGTCGAGCCCGAGCACGGCAGCGGGATAATCCGCGGCGGGATCGTTGTTCGCGATCGAGCCGCCGATCGTCCCGAGCGCGCGCACCTGCCGGTCGCCGATATGCGCCGCGAGAAACGCGAGCGCGGGCAACACGCGCTGCACGTCCGCGTGATTCCCGACGTCGGCGTGACAGACGGCCGCGCCGATCGTCACCTTGGTCGGCTCGACGCGAATCTCCTTGAGCTGCGGAATGCGCGTCACGTCGATCAGCTGCGACGGCTGTGCGAGACGCAGACGCATCGTCGGCAGCAGGCTTTGGCCGCCCGCCACGTATTTCGCCTCGCTGTCGGCCTTCAGGGCGGAGACGGCGCTTTTCGGATCGGCTGCACGTTGATAGTCGAATGAGTACATGTCGGCCTCCGCTCAGGGACGTGGGTTTTGTGCAGCCTGAATCGCGGACCACACGCGATGCGGCGTGGCGGGCATCTGCAAATCCTTCACGCCGAGCGGCGCGAGTGCATCGAGAATCGCGTTGATGACGGCGGGCGGTGAACCGATCGCGCCCGCTTCGCCGCAGCCTTTCACGCCGAGCGGATTGTGCGTGCACGGCGTGCCCTTCGCGGTTTCGACGGTGAACGACGGCAGATCGGACGCGTGCGGCATCGCGTAATCCATGTACGAGCCGGACAGCAGCTGGCCGCTTTCGTTGTCGTACACGCAGCGCTCCAGCATCGCCTGGCCGATGCCCTGGCCGAGCCCGCCATGCACCTGTCCTTCTACGATCATCGGGTTGATCACGTTGCCGAAATCGTCGACGGCGGTGAAGCGCTCGATGCGCGTCTCGCCTGTATCCACGTCCACTTCGACTTCGCAGATGTACGCGCCCGCCGGATACGTGAAGTTGGTCGGATCGTAGAACGCGCTTTCGTCGAGGCCGGGTTCGAGCTTGTCGAGCGGATAGTTGTGCGGCACGTACGCGGCCAGCGAGACATCGGCGAAGGTCTTGGTGCGGTCCGTGCCCGCGACGCGGAAGGTGCCGTCCTTGAACTCGATATCTTCCGCCGACGCTTCGAGCAGGTGCGCCGCGATCTTTTTCGCTTTCGATTCGATCTTGTCGAGCGCCTTCATGATCGCCGAGCCGCCGACGGCAATCGAGCGCGAGCCGTACGTGCCCATGCCGAACGGAATGCGGCCCGTGTCGCCGTGCACGATCTCGATGTTGTCGATCGGTACGCCCAGGCGGTCGGAGACCACTTGCGCGAAGGTCGTCTCATGCCCTTGGCCGTGACTGTGCGAGCCGGTGAAGACGGTGACGGAGCCCGTCGGATGCACGCGCACTTCGCCCGCTTCGAACAGGCCCGCGCGCGCGCCGAGCGCGCCCGCGATGTTCGACGGCGCGAGGCCGCACGCTTCGATGTAGCACGAGTAGCCGAGGCCGCGGCGCTTGCCGTTCTGCTCCGACTGCTGGCGGCGCGCATCGAAACCTTTGACGTCCGCGAGTTCGAGCGCGCGCGACAGACAGGCTTCGTAGTCGCCTGTGTCGTAAGTGAGGCCGACGGGCGTCGCATACGGGAACGAGCGAATGAAGTTGAGCCGGCGGATCGCGGCGGGGTCCATGTTCATCTCGCGCGCGGCCGTTTCGACAAGCCGCTCGACCACGTACGTCGCTTCCGGACGGCCCGCGCCGCGATATGCGTCGACGGGCACGGTGTTGGTGAACACCGCTTTCACTTCGGCGTAGATCGCGGGCGTCGCGTACTGGCCCGCGAGCAGCGTCGCATAGAGGATGGTCGGCACGCTGGAGGCGAAGGTCGACAGATACGCGCCCATGTTCGCGATCGTGTGCACGCGCATCGCGAGGAACTTGCCGTCGGCGTCCATCGCCAGTTCGGCTTTCGTTACGTGATCGCGGCCGTGCGCGTCGGACAGGAACGCTTCGGAACGCTCGGCCGTCCACTTCACCGGACGGCGGATTTTCTTCGACGCCCACGTTAGCGCAACATCTTCCGCGTACAGGAAAATCTTCGAGCCGAAGCCGCCACCGACATCCGGCGCGACCACGCGTACTTTCGATTCCGGCAGCGACAGCACGAACGCCGCCATCAGCAGCCGTTCGACGTGCGGATTCTGGTTCGCGACGTAGACGGTGTAGCTGTCGTCCTGCGGCGAAAAGCTGGCGTTGACGGCGCGCGGCTCGATCGCGTTCGGCACGAGGCGGTTGTTGACGATGTCGAGCGTGGTGACGTGGTGCGCTTTCGCGAACGCGGCGTCAGTGGCCGCCTTGTCGCCGTGGCCCCACGTGTAGCAGGTGTTGTCGGGCACGTCGTCGTGCACGGCGGCCTGGCCGGGATCGGCGGCATGCGCCGTATCGACGACGGCGGGCAGCTCCTCGTAATCGACTTCGATCAGTTCGGCGGCGTCTTTCGCGGCCTTCACCGAATCCGCGATCACGAGCGCGACCTGATCGCCCACGTGCCGCACTTTCGTATGCGCAATCACGGGATGCGGCGGCTCGTGCATCGGCTTGCCGTCCACGCTATGGATCAGCCAGCCGCACGGCAGGCCGCCCACGCTTTCAGCGGCGAGATCGGCGCCCGTGAAAATCGCGACGACGCCGGGCGACTGTTTCGCCGCTTGCGTGTCGATGCTTTTGATGCGCGCGTGCGCGTGCGGCGAGCGCAGGAACACGGCGTAAGTCTGGCCGGGCAGGACGATATCGTCGGTGTATTGGCCGTTGCCCGTGAGGAAGCGATAGTCTTCCTTGCGACGAACGGGCATGCCCACCATGCGGTGAGAATCGGGTGCATTCATGGCGGGCTCCTCAGACAGTCGTGGTGGCTTTCGACGAGGCGCCGGACTTCATGCCGTCCGCGCCCTGCATCACTGCCTTGACGATGTTGTGATAGCCCGTGCAGCGGCACAGGTTGCCATCGAGCTGCTCGCGCACGTGCTCTTCCGTGAGCTTGGGATTGGCGTCGGCGAGGGCCGTGGCGCTCATCACCATGCCGGGCGTGCAGAAGCCGCATTGCAGGCCGTGGCATTCGCGGAAAGCCGCCTGCATCGGATGCAGTTCGCCGTTCTTCGCCAGCCCTTCGATCGTCGTGACCTGCTGGCCTTCGGCCTGCACGGCGAGCATGTTGCAGGACTTGATCGCGCGGCCGTTCAGATGCACCGTGCACGCGCCGCATTGCGCGGTGTCGCAGCCGACGTGAGTTCCCGTCAGGCGCAACTGTTCGCGTAGAAACTGGACAAGCAGGGTATGTGGTTCGACGTTCGCGGTAACGGGTGAACCGTTCACCGTCAGACTGATGCTGATCGCCATGAACTGTCTCCTTGGGACGCCCTTGGATTGAGCCCCGGATTGGGGCGAGACCGGTTCGGACCCGCTTCACTACCTACCGCCTGCCTGCTTCGAGGGACCGGCTCGGTTGGGTGCTTTTATCTTTGTGTCGAAAAGTAAAACACAAAAAGCGGGAGGCGGCTATTGGGAAACTGTCATCCGCATGCAGATCGTTGCGTCCGGGAAGATGCTGCGCTGCACGAATCGCGCGACGCTTTCTTTCCGACGAATGTCGCGATGAAAGCGCGCCGAAAAGCAAAACGGCTCGCCATGTGTGGCGAGCCGCTTTCTATGATGGGCCACCAATACGCGTGTGCTGCTCAGCGATGGCCGTGACCGAGTTTCGAACGACGGCGCGAGTAGCCGAAATACACCAGCATGCCGATCACGAGCCAGATCAGGAACGCGATCCACGTGATGCCGCTCAGGTTGACCATCAGGAACAGACACGACGCGACGGCCAGAACGGGCACGACGGGCACGCCCGGGCAGCGGAACGCGCGCGGCAGATCGGGATGCGTGCGGCGCAGGACCAGCACGGCAATCGACACCATCGAAAACGCCGCCAGGGTGCCGATGTTGATCAGCTCGGCGAGCACGTTCAAGGGCACCAGCGCGCCGATCAAACCGAACACGATGCCGACGATCCACGTCGTCGCGAACGGCGTGGCGAAACGCGGATGAACCTTCGACAGCGCGGCAGGCAGCAAGCCGTCGCGCGACATCGCGAAGATCACGCGCGTCTGGCCATACGCCATCACGAGAATCACGGTCAGCATGCCGAGCACCGCGCCCAGATCGATGAAGCCGGCCACCCAGTTCTGTCCCGCGACCTGCAGCGCGTACGACACGGGATGCGATATGTTCGCGAACTGCGCCGACGGCACGATGCCCGTCACGACGGCCGCGACGGCGACGTACAGCACGGCGCACACGCCGAGCGACGCGATGATGCCGATGGGCAGATCGCGCTTCGGATTCTTCACCTCTTCGGCCGCCGACGACACCGAGTCGAAGCCGATGAACGCGAAGAACATGACGGCCGCCGCGCCGAACACGCCCGGCAGGCCGTTCGGCATGAACGGATGCCAGTTTTCGGGCTTCACATGGAACACGCCGACCACGATCACCAGCAGCACGACCGTCACCTTGATCGCGACCATCAGGTTGTTCACGCGCGTCGATTCGCGCACGCCGACGGACAGCAGCGTCGTGATCGCCATCATCACGAGGAACGCGGGCACGTTGAACAACGTTTCGTGGCCGGGCAGCGCGCCGGGCGCAGCCGTCAGCGCGACGGGCAGCGAGACGCCGAAGCCCGACAGCAGCGATTGCAGATAGCCCGACCAGCCGACCGACACGGCGGACGTCGCGAGCCCGTATTCGAGCATCAGATCCCAGCCGATCACCCACGCGGCCAGTTCGCCGAGCGTCGCGTACGAATAGGTGTAGATCGAACCGGCGACGGGAATGGTCGATGCGAACTCCGCGTACGCGAGCGCCGCGAAGCCGCACGCAATGGCCGCGATGATGAACGACAGCATCAGCGCCGGCCCGGCCTGCACGGCACCCGTGCCCGTCAGCACGAAGATGCCGGTGCCGATGATGGCGCCGACGCCGAGAAAGGTGAGATCGAGCGCGCCGAGCGCTTTCTTCAGGCCGGCAGCCTGCGCGCCGGCGATCATGTGCTCGACGTTCTTCTTGCGAAAGAGGGACATTTGGCGGGGTCTCCTGTGAAGCACGCGTGTGGGCGCGCCCAATGTCGGGGAAAACCCGCAATTTTAGCGGAAGTGGACTCGTCAGCCCTTGGTGGTGCACAAAAGCAGGGCGCCGCGTGCGCGCAGCGTGCGCTGCGTCAAGCCGTCATCGCCGGATTCAGATCGACGAGGCGGTTGCTCATCACGTAGAACGTGAGTTCGGCGTTGTTGCGCAGCTTCATCTTTTCGAGCAGGCGCGTGCGGTACACGCTCACCGTCTTCACGGAAAGCGACAGCGCCGCCGCGATGTCCGTCAGCCGCTTGCCGGATGCGAGCATGCACAGCGTCTGGTACTCGCGGTCGGAGAGCTTTTCGTGCGGCATTTGTTCGCCGTCGAACGACACGTAGTCGGCGAGCGCTTCCGCCATCGCCGGGCTCACGTACTTGCGGCCCGCCGCGACCTGCTGGATCGCGGCGATCATCTGCGCCGCGTCGACGGTTTTCGACAGGTAGCCGGCCGCGCCTGCTTTCAGCGCGCGCACGGCGTACTGATCTTCGCGATACATCGAAAACATCAGCACGGGCACGCGCGGCAGCTTGCGCTTCAGGCGCTTGAGCACCTCGACGCCGTTCAGGTCCGGCAGCGAGATGTCGAGCAGGATCGTGTCGTACACGTGCTTCGCCGCCTGCGCGAGCACTTCCATGCCCGATTGCGCCTCGTCGACGTCGTCGGCGACGCCGCGGTCGATCAGCAGTTGCCGCACGCCCTGACGGACGACGGCGTGATCCTCGGCGATCAGAATGCGCAAGCTCATAACGGAAAGTCAGTGTTCACAAACGAATGGCGGTGCGGCGCGCGCGCGGGCGCGACGCATTGCCCGTCAAGGCTTTCCATGCGAAGCGGGCGCGCACGGTGGTGCCGCGCGCGCCGCCGCCAGCCGCGCCGATGCGCAACTCGCCGTCGAATGCGTTGCAGCGCGCGCGCATACCCGCGAGGCCGAACTGGCGTTCGTCCTCGCCGGCGCGGGGCGGAATGCCGATGCCGTCGTCGCTGACGACGATGCTCAGATGCTGGGCCGTGGTTTCGATGCGCATGTCGGCGCCCGACGCGCGCGCGTGTTTCGCGATGTTGTTCAGCGCTTCCTGGGCGACGCGGAAGACGGCCAGCGATGCGTCCGCGGAAAGGCGCGTGAGACGCACGTCCGCGTCGCAGACGAAGCTCATGCGCAAGCCGGTGCGGGCGGCGAAGCTGTTGATCCAGTGAGACAGCGCGCAGACGATGCCTTTATCGAGCGTCGGCGCATGCAGTTCGGCGACGGCCTGTTGCGCGGCTTCCGTGACGGCATCGAGCGAACGCTGGGCGGTTTCGAGCGCTGCGGCGCATTGCGGCGGGACGTCGGCGGGCAGCCAGGTTTCGACGCCGGCAAGCGCGAAGCGCGCGGCCGTCAGCTCGGCGCCAAGGCCGTCGTGCAACTCCTGCGCGACGTGGCGGCGGGTGGCTTCCTGGGTCCGCGTCAGTTCGGCGGCAAGCTCCCGCACGCGAGCCTGCAGACGCGCGACATCGTCGGCGGACGGTGCGCCCGCGGCGGATGTCGCCGGTTTGCGGCGAGCGGGAGACACGGCGGACTTGGGACGGGCGAACGCATCCGATGCGCGCTGGGCGTGAGCATCGCCCGACAGCGCAACGGCCGCGTGCATCGGAACCACGATCGATGTATCCACGGCCCTGCTCACGAGATGGACGCGCCGATGCGGCAGCACGGCACCGGCAGCACATAGACGATAGAACGCATGCGAACGCTGACTCCCAGATGTGTCCGTCGCAGGAACCCTTGCGACGGAAAAACGCTACGCCGCAGCGTAACGAAATTTACATTCTGTAACAAACACACGACAGGAACATGAAAAGTCTGTCAAATGGGGCTGCGCTGCGATCATATCTTAAAAAAAAGAAAAAATGCCCGTCTATTCAGGCTTGCAGCGCAGCACTTCACGCAATAGTTGCGGTAAACGCGGTGCCCATGTCAGAAAAACGCCTACAGCGAAAGTTAACGAATCGGCATGGGACTTGTAACCGCGTATCCGACTGGATTTCGGCGGCGACGGGCGCGCTTCGCGGGGCGTAAACGGCCAAATTGTCAGACGACGCGCCAAAAGAAAAACCGGAGCGCGAAGGCTCCGGTTTCGGGTGTTGCAGTTCGCGGCAAGCGTGGTCAACGCTCGCCGAAGCGGTTCGCGGCAGTATTAGCCGACGAACGCCTTTTCAACGACGTAATGGCCAGGATTGTTGTTGCTGCCTTCCTGGAAGCCGAGGCTGTCGAGGAGTTCGCGCGTGTCGCGCAGCATGTGCGGGCTGCCGCAGAGCATCACACGGTCGTTTTCCAGCGAGAAGTGCGGCAGGTCGAGATCGTCGAACAGTTTCTTCGTTTCGATCAGGTCCGTGATGCGGCCGCGGTTTGCGAACGGCTCGCGCGTCACCGTCGGGTAGTAAACCAGCTTTTCCTGGATCAGTTCGCCGATGTGCTCGTGCGCCGGCAGGTGATCCGTGATGTATTCCTTGTACGCCAGTTCGTCGACGAAACGGCAGGTGTGCGTGAGCACCACGCGCTCGTAGCGGTCGTAGACGTCCGGGTCTTTGATGATCGACATGAACGGCGCGAGACCCGTGCCTGTGGATAGCAGCCACAGCGTCTTGCCGGGCAGCAGGTTATCGGCCATCAGCGTGCCCGTCGGCTTCTTGCCGATCAGAACCTGATCGCCGACCTTCAGATGCTGGAGGCGCGACGTCAGCGGGCCGTCCTGCACCTTGATGCTGAGGAATTCGAGGTTCTCTTCGTAGTTGGCGCTCGCCATGCTGTACGCACGGATCAGCGGCTTGCCGTCGACTTCGAGCCCGACCATCGTGAACTGGCCATTTTCGAAGCGGAACGACGCATCGCGCGTGCAGGTGAAGCTGAAAAGCGTATCGGTCCAGTGGTGGACGCTCAGGACGGTTTGTGGATTCAGGTTGCTCATGGCTTCTTCGATGGTGCGAAAACAAGGTCGGCCACAGACAAAAGCGGGGCCGCAACGGCAAAGGCGATGCGTGATCCGGCGCTGCAGCGGCCCGGAAAACGCACAATCCGCTATTTTACCGCGTTACCGCATCGGGCATTGCCGCGACGGCATGGGCGGTGAATGTGGTCAGTCAAGCGCCGCCACGGCTGTCGTCCGATTGCACGGGAACGGGCAGCCCTACGCGGCAAGGTGTACTGCTGGGGTGGTGCGGCGCGGGGTCTGTGTCCGGCCGACCTGCGCGGGTCTTGCCCTACGGGTCTCGCCCATCCGCGACGGGCGCCAGGTTGAAGCCGCTCGACCGGTTTCGCCCGTCAGCCATCGGGTGATGGCAGCCGCTCAGCGAAAACAGGCGCGGGTACGCGCTATTTCGGGATAATACCGGAAACCGCTCATGCACCGCAGCATTGACCCTTCTGCCGAAGCTGGAAAACCGCTCCATATGGGACTCCATATGGGGCGCTTTTGAGGCGCTTCGGGGCGGTCCTGGCGCTCAGCTATCGGCTGCGAGCTTCGCGCCCAGACCGACCAGCAGGGCGCCGCACACACCGTCGATGGGCCGGCGCAGACGCCGGTAGCCGCGCTGCGTGCGCTCGGTCGCGAACATCACCGCGACGCCGCCGTACCAGCTGATCGACATCGTCCCGATCATCGCGAGCGCGACGCCGTAGAACCATAGCGGCGGATGCGCCGGGAACAGCGTGGCGAAAATACTGGTCCAGAATGCACACGCTTTCGGATTCGTCAGGCACGTGAGCATGCCGGCGCGCCACGCACGGAAGTACGCGCCGCGATCGTCGGTGGGCGGCGGCTCGATGCTGACAGCAACCGTTTCGCCCCGCTTCGCGCTCGCCAGCACGAGCTTGATGCCGAACCACACCAGATAGATCGCGCCGGCAATCCGGATGCCGTTGTAGAGCCAGTCGATCTTTTGCAGCACGGTCGCGAAGCCGAGCATCGCGAGCGAGACCCAGACCGTCGAGCCCGTGCCAACGCCCAGCGCGGACGCCGCGCCCAGTCCGCGCCGTCCCGCGAGCGACAACTGCGTGATCATGAAAAAGTTGGGACCGGGGCTGACCAGCGCGACGAGATAGACGAGGGCGATTTGCAGCAGGATCGGCAGATAGGGATGCATGGCGACGATGGGTTGCGCGACAGGGCAGCGCGATCAGCGCATTCAGCGCATTCAGCGCATGGAGTGGGAAAAGGCGGAATCGCGATCTTACTCTCGTCAGCGCGTAGCGGAACGTCCGGGGTGCGCATCGGGTGCGCGTCGCGTGGTTGACGGCGATCCCGGCGGCAACGCGAACGCGCGGCCCGCGCACATCACCACGCCGCAACAAGATCCCGCGCAAATCACCCCTACGCAGCCGTCTGCCCCGCGCCCGTCGCCGCATCGGGCGTCGTAGGCTTGTGCGCGCGCTGTTTCAGCACGCGCGCCTGCAGCACGATCACGAGCAGCAAAAATACCCCGCGAATCACCGACTGCCAGTACGCCGACAAACTGATATAGCCGAGCCCGTTCTCGAAGTTCAGCAGATTGAAGACGAGCCCGAGCAGCAGCACGCCCGCAATCGTCATCGCGATCGAGCCTTCGCCGCCCGTCAGCAGCGTGCCGCCCAGCACGACAGCCGAAATCGCGAACAACTCCCATCCGACGCCTTCGTTCGGCTGCCCCGCGCCGAATTGCGCGGCGAGGATCACGCCCGCGAGCCCCGCCAGCAGGCCGCTCACCGCATACACGGCGACCAGCGTGCGGTTCACGTTCAGGCCCATCAGCCGCGCCGCTTCCTCGCTGCCGCCGATCGCGAGCGAATGCCGCCCGAAGCGCGTGTTGCGCAGCGCGAGCCAGCCCGCCACCGCCGCGACGAGCGCGATCAGGCCAGGAATCGGCAGGCCGAACAGGTCGCCCTGGCCGAAGTTCGCGAAGTTGGTATCGGACGAAATCGACACGGCGTCGTTCTTGCCGAGCAGCAGCGCGAGGCCGTGCGCGCCGAGGCTCGTCGCGAGCGTCGTGATGAACGGCAGGATCTTCATCCGCGTGATGATGATGCCGTTGATCACGCCGACCAGCAGCCCCGCGCCCGCGCCCGCCAACACGGCGAGCCAGCCGCCGTACGGACTCGCGAGCGCGGCCACGACGCTCGCCAGCGCCGCGACCGTGCCGACGGACAGATCGATGCCGCCCGTGATGATTACGAACGCCATGCCGACGGAAATCAGCGCGAACATCGAGTTGTAGCGCCAGAACGACGTGATGTTGTACGCCGACGCGAAGTGCTCATAGCGCACGAGGCCGAGCACGATCAGCGCGCCGAGCGCGAGCAGGATGGGCAGGTTCTTTTTCATCGGAGCGTGTCCTCGGAATCCTTCAGCGCGAGCGCCGCTGCACATACACCGCCGCGATGATGATGCCCGCCTTGACGACGAGCGCGGCGGCATCGGGAATGCCATGCGCGAGCAGCGTGTAGCGCAGCAGCTGGATGATCAGCGCGCCGATCAGCGTCCCGCCGATATACGCCTTGCCGCCCGTCAGCGCCGTGCCGCCTACCGCGACGGCGGCAATCGCGTCGAGTTCGATGCCGAGCCCGACAACGTTCGCATCCGATGACGAATTCACCGAAATCGAAATCAGCCCCGCGAGCCCCGACAGCGCCGCGCACAGCGTGTACGCGATCATCTTCACGCGCGCCGTCGGCACGCCGCTGAGATACGCGGATTTCTCGTTGCCGCCCGTCACGAGCAGGTACTGGCCGAACAGCGTCTTGCGCACGATCCACGCGAACAATGCGACGAGCGCGAACATCAGCAGCACCTGGAACGGCACGCCCGCCACCTTGCCGAGCGCGATCCACTGGAACGCGGGGTTGTTGAACGCCTGCAGGCTGCCGTCGGTGACGACCTGCGCGATGCCGCGACCGGCGATGAACAGCACGAGCGTCGCGACGATCGGCTGCACGGCTAATCGCGTGACGAGAAAGCCGTTGAACACGCCGCACACAGCGGCGGCCAGCACGGGCAGCACGAACGCGAGCGCAATGCCGAGCGGCCCGGCGATGTGCAGGAACAGCATCGGCGCGAGCGCGCCCGCAATCGCCATCGAGGCGCCCACCGACAGATCGATGCCGCCCGTCGCCACCACCAGCGTCATGCCGATGCCGACGATCACGATCGTCACGACCTGCGTCAGGTTGACGTTGAAGGTCTGCAGCGACCAGAAGTGCTGCGTGAACAGCAGATTGAACACGAGCATCGCGAGCAGCACGACGACCTCGCGCTGGATCGCGATGCGGCGCTTCTTCTTCACCGTCGGCGCATCGGGCGACGCGGCCGCCGTTGCGAGTGGCGCGCCGTCGTTGCGCAGCGACTCATGAGCCATGACGGTCGCCCTCCGCGATGTCGCCGATGTGCGCGGACTGCACGGCTTCCACGAGTTGCGAAGTGCCCGCGCTGCCGTATGCGATTGCATCCATGATTGCCGATTCGCTCATTTGCGCGCCGTCCAGTTCGGCCACCGTGCGGCCGTCGCGGATCACGACGGCGCGGTCGGCCACGGCCGTCAGTTCTTCGAGTTCGGAGGCGGACAGCAGCACCGCCATGCCTTCGTCGCGCAGTTCGCGCACGATCTTCGCGACATCCGCCTTCGCGCCGACGTCGATACCGCGCGTCGGTTCGTCGAGCAAAAGCAGCGACGGCTGCGCGGCGAGCCAGCGCGCGAGCAGCACCTTCTGCTGATTGCCGCCCGACAGTTCGCGGATCGGTTGATCGGGCGAGCGCAGCTTGATGCCGAGCGACGCGATGAACCGTTCGACGATTGCCTGCTGCTTCTTCACATCGACGATGCCGTGCTTCGACAGCGTGCGCAGGCAGACGAGCGTGAGGTTGTCGCGCACCGACAGCTCCGGCACGATGCCTTCCGCCTTGCGGTCTTCCGTCAGATACGCGAGGCCGCGCGCAATGGCGTCTTGCGGCGACTTCAAGGCGACGCGCTCGCCGTTGATCGACAGTTCGCCTTTTTCGGCAGCGTCGGCGCCGAACAGCAGGCGCATCGTTTCCGTGCGGCCCGAGCCGAGCAGCCCGGCAAGGCCGACGGCTTCGCCCGCGTGCACGTCGAGCGACACGTCGCTCACTTTCGGATGCGCGGACAGATTGCGCGCCGAGATCGCCTTGTCGCCGCGACGCGCGAGGTTGGCTTCGCGCGCGGCGCTGTCGTCCTGCACGACGGCGGCGAGCGTGCGGCCGAGCATCGTCGTGACGAGCTGGCGTTTGTCGATGTCTTTCATCGCGCTTTGCGCAACCGTCTGGCCGTCGCGCATCACCGTCACGCGATCGCACAGCGCATACAGTTCGTCCAGACGATGCGATACGAAGATCACGGCGCGCCCGTCGTCGCGCAGCTTGCGCACGACGGTGAACAGCAGTTCGACTTCGCGCTCGTCCAGCGACGAAGTGGATTCGTCCATGATGACCATCTTCGCGTCCGACGAAACGGCGCGCGCGAGCGCCACCATCTGCTGGATCGCTGTCGAATAGCTGCCCGCGGGCTTTTTCACGTCGATCTGCAAGCCAAACGATTCGAGCAGCGCGGACGCGCGCCGCTGCACGTCGCGCCAGTCGATCAGACCGAAGCGGCGCGGCTCGCGGCCCAGAAAAATGTTTTCGGCGACCGAGCGGAACGGCACCAGGTTGATCTCCTGATAGATCGTGCTGATCCCTGCTTCGCGCGCTTCTTTCGGGGTGCGGAAATCGATTGGACGGCCTTCGAAGCGTACGCTGCCGCCCGAGCGCCGGTAGGCGCCCGTGAGGATCTTGATCATCGTCGATTTGCCGGCGCCGTTCTGGCCGATCAGCGCGTGGACTTCGCCCGCGGCGACGCTGAGATTCGCGCCACGCAGCGCCGGCACGCCGCCGAACGAAATGTCGATGCCCTGCATGTCGAGCAGGGGCGCGCGGGAAGACGACGGCGGCGCGGCGGTGCCGGAATGCGCGTCGGGTTGCGTCACGTGTGTCTCCTTGCCATGGCCCGGCAACGGCTCGAGCCTCGTTGCGCGGGGTGCAGTCGTTGCCGTGGACGGTCGCCTGCTGTCGCGCGAGCGGCGACCTTCATGGTACCCCCGACAAAGCGAAGCGACGGTCCATGCATGCGCCGCCCGGACAAGCGCGCACAACGGACACGTCGCCTCGAACCCTTCCCGTCAGCGCGGCGCGCGAGCACCCCGATGCGGTCCTGCGTGCCGACCGTACTTCGTGCTGCGCGCTGCACTGCGTGATTCGCGGCGTGCCGGCCGGTTACATCAACTGCCCTTCACATGCCCAGTAGCCGCTCAATACGGGCTCAGTAGCCGTACTGCATGCTTTGCTGCACGTTGCTCTTGTCATAGAAGCGGTCCGACACTTTCACCCACGTCGGAACCTTCTCGCCCTTCGCGAACTTCTGCGCGACATCGCACGCGAGCGGGCCGAAGAACGGGCTGGACTGCACGCTCGCGCCCAGTTCACCGGCGGCGATCGCTTCGAGGCCGCCCTTCGTGCCGTCGATCGTCACGATCTGGATGTCCTTGCCCGGCTGTTTGCCCGCCGCCTTGATCGCGGCGATCGCGCCGAGCGCCATTTCGTCGTTGTGCGCGTAGACAGCCGTCACGTCGGGATGCGCCTGCAGCAGCGTTTCCATCACCTGGCGGCCCTTGTCGCGCGCGAAGTCGCCGCTTTGCGATGCAACGATCGACATGCCCGGATTCTTCGCGATCACTTCATCGAAGCCCTTCTTGCGATCGTTTGCAGCGGAGGCGCCCGTCGTGCCTTCCAGTTCGATGATCTTCGCCTTACCGCCCGTCGCCTTGACGAGCCAGTCGGCGGCGCGGTGACCCTGATCGATGAAGTCCGAGCCGATGAACGTGATGTAATCGCGCCCCGCCTTCGCTACCGACTGATCGACGTTGCGGTCGACGAGAATGACGGGAATCCCCGCTTTCTTCGCCTGCAACACGACAGGCGCGAGCGGTTTCTCTTCACGCGGCGGGAACACGAGCAGATCGACGTGCTGCGCGATCATGCTCTGGATGTCGGACACCTGCTTCGAGTTGGAGCCGTTGGCGTCCGTCATCACCATCTGCCAGCCGCACTTCGCGGCGATGTCCTTGAAGCTCTGCGTTTCGGCGAGACGCCACGGATTGTTGCTCTCCGTCTGCGCGAAGCCGACTTTCAGCGGTTTCTTGGCGGGAATTTTCGGCAGATCGTCGGCCTGCGCCGAGGCCATGCCGAATCCCAGGGCAACTGCCAGCAATGCTGCCGCGAGCGGCGCAAGCCGCTGACCGCGCGAATCCCGATTGAGCGACGCCATGTCTTCCTCCAGTACCAGTTGGTGTGTTTTGCTTTTGTGCTTCAACTGCCGCCGGCACTTCGGTGGTGACCGGTCATGCCGATTATTTCATCGTGAATTATTATTGGTCAATCACTAATAATATTAATTGCAGCGCGTTTTGCCTCGGTAATTTCCCTGACTGAGCCACGCTCGATCAGCGGACCGTCGAGCTTCACCATCCGGTGGCGCACGGGCGCGCCCGCAGCCTGGTTATGCACTTCCTGCAAGAGTGTTTCGACGGCCCAGCGGCCCAGCTCGTAGTTGGGCAGCACGACCGTGGATAGCGGCGGATGCGTGTGACGCGCGATTTCCTGGTCGTCGTAGCCGAGCACGGAGACGTCGTCGGGCACGCGGTAGCCGAGTTGCTTGAGCGCCTCGATGGCGCCCAGCGCCATCAGGTCGTTCGCGCAGAAGATGGCCGTCGGCGGATGCGGCTCGCGCATCAGCGACAGCGTGTGCTCGAAGCCCGTGCCCGAGCTCCAGTCGCCGTCGCGCACCATCTCCGGCGCGAACGGCAGATCGGCCGTGGCGAGCGCCGTGCGATAGCCCTTCAGACGGTCTTTGGCGGCGTCCTGCCAGTGCTCGCCGTTGATGTAGCCAATGCGCCGGTGTCCGGCGCGCAGCAGATATTCCGTCGCCACGTGGCCGCCCGCGACTTCCGCCGGCACGATCGACGACTGGCCGCCTTCGCTCGTGTAGCAGTTCAGCAGCACCGTCGGCACCCGCGACAGCGCGGCGGGCAGCGCCACCTTGCGGGTGTAGACGGTCGCGTAGATCACGCCGAACACGGTCGGGCTCGCCAGCACGGCGTCGAGCACCTGCTGCTCGATCTTCGCGTTGCCGTGCGTCGAGTAGACGGACAGCAGCTTGCCGTTGGCATAGGCGGCGTCGCGCGCGCCGTCGATGTTCACGACGGGATGCGGGCTCGTCGAGATTTCGTCGGCGAGATAGATGATCAGGTTGCGTTCGTCGGACGAAGGCGGCAGCGGTTCGCGCGCGGCCAGCCGATAGCCGAGTTCCTGCGCGGCTTTGAGCACCTTGTTGCGCGTGGTCTCGGAAAATTTCGCGCTGGTCGCGTTGTTCAGGACGAGAGAAACAGTCGATTGCGATACGCCGGTGATCTTGGCGATATCGGTCATCGTCGGGCGGCGTTGAGTCGATTTTTTCATTGATTTCGCCGCGCAACGGCGGCTGGTTGACGGGATGCCGCGGGCATCGTGGTACTGACTGACGGTACCACTAATAATATGTGCTGGACAACACGCGCAAACCCCTCTTTTCGCGACGCAGCCAGGCACCAAAAAATCAATCCATTCATCGGTATTATTACTAATAATATTGACCTGAAAGCCTGGGCGTGCGATTCTCGCTCGCGCGGGCCGCCTCTGGGTACGACGCCGGACGTGCGCCGCGCGTGCCGCAACCGTCCACGCCCACACCCACGACTATGCGCGAAGCCCTTTCCAACCCGTTCGCGGCCGATCCCGCCACCGATCTGCGCATCGACGATCCGTCGCTCGTCGTGTTGTCGAGCGGAGCGACGACGCTTGTCGTGGCGCCGCAAGTGGGCGGGTCGATTGCGGCGTATGGCGAACGGACGAACACGCGCGTGCTGCATTGGCTGCGCCCCGCGACGCGCGCCGCGCTCGCCGCCGTCAATCCGCTGCAAATGGCGAGCTTTCCGCTGTTTCCCTACTGCAACCGTATTCGCGGCGCGCGCTTCGCGTTCGAAGGTCGTGCGATCGACCTTGCCGGCGACGGCAATCGCTTCGCGCACGCGCTGCACGGTCACGCGTGGCGCACGCCGTGGCGCGTCGGCGCGCGCACGGCGACATCGGTCGAACTGCACTTCGAGCATGTGCCGGATGCGAAAGCGACTGGCGACTGGCCGTTCCGCTATCGCGCGAGCCAGCGTATCGAGCTGATCGGCGGCGCGTTGCGCGTGACGCTCGAAGCGGAAAATCTGTCGGCCGGTCCGATGCCGTTCGGCATGGGCCATCACCCGTACTATCCGCGCACATCGAACACGGTTGTCACCGCGCAGGTCGAGCAGATGTGGCACGCGGACGACCACGTGCTGCCGACGCATCTCGGCCCGCATCCCGCCGTCGATGCGCTGGCGCGCGGCATGAGCGCGGATGCCTTCGATCTCGACAACAATTTCAGCGGCTGGGCGCGCAGCGCGACGATCGCGTGGCCGGACGAGGGGCGCGAAGTGACGCTGACGGCCGAGTCGCCGTTCGATCACATGGTGGTGTTCGCGCCCGCGAACGAGGCCCAGTTGTGCGTCGAGCCCGTCACGAACACGACCGACTGCTTCAACGCGAACGAAGACAGCCGCGAACGGGCGGGCTACCGTGTGTTGCAGCCCGGCGAGACGATCCGCGCGGCGCTGGCCTGGACGCCGCGGCGCGTCTGAGACCCGAAAACGCGCGTCACTCGACGCGCAGCCGCGCCATGTACGGCAGGTGATCCGACAGCCAGGCCGTCTCTTGCGCGGGCTGAATCCATTCGATGGGTTTCATGCCGCGCACGAACATCTTGTCGAGCGCGAGCGCTGGCGAAAACGCCGGAAACGTGCGGCCCGTTTCGCCGAGCAGCGTCGCCACTTCCTCCAGGCCGTGTTCGGCGAACAGCGGCACGGAATCGTTGCGCCAGTCGTTGAAGTCGCCTGCCAGCACGAGCGGGCCGTCGGGTGCTTCCTTCGAGATCCAGTGCGCGATCCAGTGCATCTGACGCAAGCGCGCCTGGCGCGTGAGCGCGAGATGCGCGCACAGCAGCGTCACCGATTTGCCGCCGAACGTCGCGCGCGCGACGAGCAGCCCGCGCCGCTCGAAGCGGTGCGCGGAAATGTCCCAGCGTCCGCCGAGATCGAGCGGATGCGGCGACAGGATCGCGTTGCCGTGCCGCCACGACGGCTTGAACACATTCGGTCCCAGCGCGATCTGCAGTTGCAGCGCTTCGGCAATTTCAGTGGCCTGGCAATGCCAGACGTCGTTGTCGATATCGCCCATGCGCGCGCCGAACGAGCTCGCCAGCACGGGGCCCGGCATCCGGCGCGCCATGGCTTCCTGCAGGAAATACGCATCGGCGTGCACCGACTGCACCCAGCGCTGCATCGCCTGCCACGCCTGAAAGCCGAGCGGCGAGCGCCCCTTGTGCAGGTTCCAGCTCACCGCGATGAAATCTCTCCGATCGAGGTTTTCGCGTATCAGTTCTTCGGGGTTTCGCATGCCGCGTTGTCCACGTCGTTCATTGAGTTCACGGGTTGTTGGCGACGCTTGCACGCAAGCGGTAGACGAGATTCGGGTCCTTGTCGACGATCGTCCATGTGGCCCAGGCGCCCGGCGGCACCACCAGGCCCGGATGGTTCGCGCTCACCTGACGCGGTTGCGGCGGCAGCTTGCAGCCGGTGTCCGTCGTGCGCGAGCCGGGTTCTTCGAGCGTTTCCTGTGCTTCGATCGCAAACGTGACGCCGCTCGTGTCCGCCTGCGTCGGCGAAACGGTCAGCGTGCGCGACAGGTCGATGTTGCCCGCCGGCACGTTCTTGCAGCCGACGTTGTTCTGCACCACGTGATGATGCGTGTCGGTGCGCGCCTGGCCGACTGTGGTCGTGCCGTCGAACGAATCGATCTGCTGTCCGTCGCGCATGACCTGCAGTTCCCACTTGACGGAGGCGGGCGCGGGACGCTGCTGCGCGTGCGCCGTCAAGGCTTGCGCCATCAGTGTGGTGCCGAGCAGGACGGCGGCGAGGCTGGTTTTCCACATGTACGAAGAGTCTCCGGAATCGCTGCGTTGCCAGGGCGTCGGTGTCCGCGCGTTCTTTCTTGCGACCGCCGACCATCTTACGCTTTATCGGGATAACGGTTTCTGACACCCGATCCGAAGCCAAGGTTCAGCGCGCAATGGCAACCGTGCATTGCAGATAGGGACGCGGGTATGACGATTCAAGCAATCTTCTCGCCCGGCACCTGCCATTAGCAGCAGACCCTCGTGACTGCTGGCTTGCATGGGATTTCGGTGTCGATACACTGAAATCGGAAGCGGCGTCGCGGACGCCGCGGCCGCAGAACCATCTCGACGGGGTGAAACGATGACAACGGCTATGGTGAGGCAGGAAATCGCGGTTGCGTCATTCAGCGAGGTCTACGATCTGGATCGGGTCGAAACTGCGCTGAACGAACTGAACGAAGGCGCAAACGACGCATTGCGTTCCACATACGAAAAGATGCTGAAGGTCGGCAATCTGCGCTTTTGCGTGAAGCCGAACCGGATGCCGTCGATCGACGATCTGGCCAGTTCGCTGCCCAATTTTTCCGAGCCGCTCGACGACATCCGCAAGCAGGTCGCGCTGTGCCTCGAAACGGATGACCGGCTGGAACTGATGCCGCTGCTGCTGCTGGGCGAGCCCGGCATCGGCAAGACGCATTTTGCGAAGCAGCTCGCGCGGCTGCTCGGCACGTCGTATCACTACGTCGCGATGAGTTCGCTGACGGCGGGCTGGATTCTGTCGGGCGCGTCGTCGCAATGGAAGAACGCGAAGCCCGGCAAGGTGTTCGATGCCCTTGTGCACGGCAGCTATGCGAACCCCGTGATCGCCGTGGATGAAATCGACAAGGCGACGGGCGACTCGCAATACGATCCGCTCGGCGCGCTGTACGCCCTGCTGGAGCACGACACGGCGCAGACCTTCATCGACGAATTCGCGGAAATTCCCATCAACGCCGGTCATGTGATCTGGATTGCCACGGCCAACGATGAGCACGCGATTCCCGAGCCGATCCTGAACCGGATGAACGTCTACGAGATTCCGCCGCCCGATCGCGACGGCGCGCGACGCATCGCGCAGTCGATCTACGACGAAATCCGCTCTGCACACGGCTGGGGCCAACGCTTTACAGCGGAATTGGGTGACGCGGCGCTCGAAGCGCTGTCGCAGGCTTCGCCGCGCGAGATGCGGCGCGCCATTCTCAACGGCTTCGGCTCGGCGCGCATCGCCGGGCGCGACCAGATCGGCGCCGACGATATTCGCCTCGACTACAACTCGCGCCGAAAACCCATCGGTTTCTAGCATTGCTTGCGTTTGCGCGGACTAGCCGCCTTCCGGCGGTTTTTTGATTGTCGCAATGATGTAACTATTCCATGCACGATCCGAGCAAATTGACGCGCGATTGGTATTCCCTGTAACAACAGTCAATTTCGTTTATCAGGCTCGGCAACTTGATAGGTGAGGGCTAGACTGCCGTTCATCGAAGTGCGAACCGCATTTCTCCCGCACGGACTTCACCTTCAGGAACCGATCATGAAAAAGTTTTCGCTTGCAGCTTTGTTGATCTCCGCAGTGGTTGCCGCACCGGCTGTCGCGAGTGGCTACAGCCCGGCGCCGACGCAATCGCCGTCGGACGTGAACGGTCCGAAAACGCGTGCCGAAGTGCGAGCCGAACTGGCGCAAGCGCGTGCCAACGGTGAACTGAGCCTGAATCCGAACGCGCCCGCCTATCCGCAGCAGCTCGCGACGGGCGGCTACACGGTACCCGTCGCGCATGTCGACGTGCGTCATCTGTTCAAACGCACAACTGCGCTCGATTGAGCAAGCAATTCGTTGTCTGTTGTGGCCCGTTGTGGCGCGGGCGGAACGCCATTTAGCCTGAGCCCGCCAAATTCACCAGGAATGCGCGTCGTCGGCGTACACTGATTCGGACGCGCTCTGCGTTCCCCACATCGATGCCCGCAGCCAGATTCGGCTGCGGGCATTTGCGTCTGTGGCGTGCGGCGCGTTTCGCATTGTGCATGTGAAGCGTTCGACAGCACGCGGTCACGGCTCTATCGCTGCCGCACGCTATCGAAATTCTGGTGGGATGACGAGGGAGAACGCGGCGCATCGAGCCGCGTCCAACGGACATGGATCAGATCGAATGTGTGGTGATCGGCGCTGGTGTCGTCGGTCTTGCTGTCGCGCGCGCTCTCGCTGCGCGCGGACGTGAAGTGATCGTGCTCGAAGCGGCGGAAGCGATCGGCGTGGGCACGAGTTCCCGCAATAGCGAGGTGATACACGCGGGCATCTACTACCCGCGCGGCTCGCTGAAGGCGACGTTGTGCGTGCGTGGCCGCGAAATGCTCTACGACTACTGCGCGCAGCGCGGCGTGCCGCATCAGCGCTGCGGCAAGCTGCTGGTCGCCACGGCGCGCAACCAGATTCCGCAACTCGAAGGCATCATGGCGCGCGGCAAGGAAAACGGCGTGCTCGACCTGATGCGCATTTCCGGCGAAGACGCACAGGAGCTGGAGCCGGCGCTGCAATGTGTCGAAGCCGTGTTCTCGCCGCAGACGGGGATCGTCGACAGCCATCAGCTGATGCTCGCGCTGCTCGGCGACGCCGAACGCGACGGCGCTGTCTGCGCGTTTCACGCGCCCGTCGAAGCGATCGACGCGGTCAACGGCCGCTTCGTCGTGAAAGTGGGCGGCGAGTCGCCCACCACGATCGGCGCCGCGTGCGTGATCAACAGCGCGGGGCTGCACGCGAATGCGCTCGCGCGCAAGATTCGCGGACTCGATGCGCGCCACGTGCCGCCGCTGTATCTCGCGCGCGGCAATTACTTCAGCATGTCGGGCCGCGCGCCGTTCAGCCGGCTGATCTATCCGATGCCGAACGAAGCTGGGCTTGGCGTGCATCTGACGATCGATCTCGGTGGCCAGGCGCGCTTCGGGCCCGACGTCGAATGGGTCGATTCGATTCACTACGACGTCGATCCGCAGCGCGCGGAATCGTTCTACGCGGCCATTCGCGCCTACTGGCCCGCGTTGCCCGATCACGCGCTGCAGCCTGCGTATGCAGGCATTCGTCCGAAGCTATCGGGCCCCGGCGAGCCGGCCGCCGATTTCCTGATCCAGGGTCCGGCCGCGCATGGCGTGCGCGGCCTCGTGAATCTGTTCGGGATCGAATCGCCGGGTTTGACGGCCTCGCTAGCGATTGCGCAGCGCGTGTGCGAAGTCAGCGGTCGCGCCTGAAACGCGCGCGACGTGCTGGCGCGCCGGGCGACTTTGCGCCGACGTCGGGTGAAGATCGGGCAAGCGCGCGACCACCCGTTCGCCCGCGATGAGACGTGCGTGACGGCACGGCGACACGCGCAGGAGCGTCGCGCCGGGCCACGCTATGGATTTCCTTATGACAGGGATTTGACACGTCACGCGCGTCGGCTTCGTTGCTATGCTTGGGGATCGCTGTCGTCAGAACGGCGTCGTCCCACAATACCAATGGAGTGAGTCCCCATGAAAAATTCCCGTCGTACCTTTTTGATCACGAGTATCGGCGTGGCATCGACGCTCGCGCTGTCGCGCCAGGCCTTCGCCGATGCGCCGAAGGTTGCGGAATCCGATCCGACCGCGCAGGCGCTCGGCTACAAGGAAGACGCGAGCAAGGTCGACAAGGCCAAGTACGCGAAGTACGTGGCCGGTCAGGACTGCGGCAATTGCAGCTTTTATCAGGGCAAGCCCACCGACGCCTACGCGGGCTGCCCGATGTTCGCAGGCAAGCAGGTCGCGGCGAAAGGGTGGTGCAGCGCATATAACAAGAAGGCCTGACGCCAAAGTCCTCCGGCCGTTTGGGCGCGCGCGGGGCGGTGCGACGCAGCATCGCCGCGCGTGTCTTCGCAGACGTCGGCGGGGCGCGCCGTGCAACACGGCATCGCGCTCCACGTTGTATGAAAGTTGCTTGAAATCGGATGTCGTGCTCTCCTACACTCGCATGGCGTGCGCGGGCCTTCCCAAAAGCCCCATTCAAACTAACTCAATCCAACGCACCGACGCCTCGACGAGGGCCGGAGACACCGATGTCAAAAGCAGCGAGGAGCCTCAATACGCGCGCGGTCGCGGCGGCCGTCATCGGTAACGCGCTCGAGTGGTACGACTTCACCGTCTTCGGTTTTCTCACCGTCGTCATTGCTGAACTCTTCTTTCCTTCCAGCAGCGACTACGCGTCGATTCTTCTCGCCACCGCCAGCTTCGGGGTCGCCTTCGTGATGCGGCCTGTCGGCGGCATCGTGCTCGGCCTGTATGCGGACCGCGCGGGGCGCAAGGCCGCTCTGTCACTCGTGATCGCGCTGATGACGGTCGGCATCCTGCTGCTCGCCGTCGCGCCGACGTATTCGGCGATCGGCATCGGCGCGCCGCTTCTGATCGTGTTGGGGCGTCTGTTGCAAGGCTTCTCGGCGGGCGGCGAATTCGGCAGCTCCACTGCGCTCCTGATCGAGGCCGCGCCGTTCTCGAAGCGCGGCTTCTACGGCAGCTGGCAGATGGCGAGTCAGGCGGCCG
This sequence comes from Paraburkholderia bengalensis, assembly GCF_037126505.1. Lineage (NCBI taxonomy): Bacteria > Pseudomonadati > Pseudomonadota > Betaproteobacteria > Burkholderiales > Burkholderiaceae > Paraburkholderia > Paraburkholderia bengalensis. Next base: position 104,083 of record NZ_JACFYJ010000009.1, on the reverse strand, counting down.
CGCTACTGCTCGGCGCGGTGGTGGGCGCGCTGGTCACGCGCGGTCTGGCGCCGGAAGCGCTCAAGTCGTGGGGCTGGCGCGTGCCGTTCATCGTGGGGCTGATCATCGGGCCGATCGGCTTCTACATCCGCCGCAATCTCGCGGATTCCGAAGCATTTCTGCACGCGAAGCAGACGGCGCGGCGCGCGACGCTACGCGAACTGTTCACGCACCATAGCCGCGACGTGCTGTGCGGCCTCGGCTCCGTGGTCGCGTTGACGGTCACGATTTACGTGCTGATCAGCTATCTGCCCACGTTCGCCGTCAAGGAGCTGAAGCTGCCCTACGCGGATTCGTTCACGGCCGTGATCGTCGGCAATCTGCTGCTGATGGTGCTATCGCCCGTGACGGGCGCGTGGTCGGATCGCATCGGACGCAAAGGGTTGTCGCTGTGGTCGCTGGTTCTCACGCTGGCGCTGATCTATCCGCTATTCACGTGGCTCGAAGGCGGGCCGAGCGTGTCGAAGCTGATTCTCGTGCAGGCGACGTTGTCCGTCGCGCTATCCGGCTACTACGGGCCGTTCGGCGCGATGATGGCCGAGCTGTTTCCCGCGAACGTGCGCTCGACCGGCCTGTCGCTCGCGTACAACTTCGCGGTGATGCTGTTCGGCGGCTTCGGCCCGTTCATCGTCACGTGGCTCATCCGGACGACGGGTTCGCCGCTCGCGCCGACCTTGTACGTGATGTGCGGACTCGCGGTGTCGATCGTGGCCGTGGCGTGCATGCCTGCCAAACGTCACGCGGATCTCGACGCGATCCGCCATCGCACCTCGACGCAGGAAGTGCGTTAAGCGCCGGGTTTCAAGAGCCGGGTTTCAAGACCGTAGTTAGCTGCGCGCGGGCATCAACGGCGGCCGCCTGTCGAACCACGGACGCGCCGTTTCCAGTTGCGCGGCAAGCCGCAGCAAGGTCGCCTCGCCGCCTTCGCGCGTGGCGAACTGCACGCCGATAGGCAACCCGCGCGCATTCCAGTAGAGCGGCACCGACATCGCCGGTTGCCCCGTCAGATTGAACAGCTCCGTGCAGCCCGCCCACGCGAACGCCTTGTTCGACACTTCCGTGAGCAGCTTGCGCATCAGCGGCTCGACGGGCACGGTGGTGACCGCGCGCATCTGCATTTTCTCGACGGGCGTCGGCTGCATTTCGCCGATCTTGATCGGCGCGGACGCGAGCGTCGCGCACAAGATCACGTCGTAGCGCGTCATCAGATCCGCGAGCTTTGCGCTGACGCGGCGCTGGGCGTCGAGCGCGGCGGGCAGTTCGCGCTCGCCGAACTTGCGGCCGATGTGGCCCATCGTCCAAGTCGCGATTTCGAATTCCTCACGATTGGGCTTGCGTCCCGTGATCTGATCGGCGTGTAGCACGAGATTTTCGGCGCTCACCGACCAGATCATCAAAAAAGACTCGCGCAGGCTCACGAAGTCGATGCCGAGCGAGACGGGCTCGATGTGATGCCCGAGCGACGCGGCGAGTTGCGCCGCGTCGTCGAGTGCGGTGCGGGCGTCGGCCGAGAGCGTCGGCGCGAGCATCGGGTCGGTGACGAAGGCGATGTGCAGCGGCTTGCACGGCTCGCCGGTGGCGGCGAGAAAAGTGCCGGGCGCGCCCATCGGCCGGCCCGCATTTCCCGACGTCAGATCGAGCAGCAGCGCGCTGTCGCGCACGCTGCGCGACACGGCGTGATCGATGCCGAGATCGCCGGGTGCGGGCACGGCATCCGAAGGCTGACGTCCGCGCGACGGCTTGAGCCCGAACAGGCCGCAGCACGAAGCGGGAATGCGGATCGAGCCGCCGCCATCCGACGCATGCGCGAGCGGCACGATGCCCGCCGCGACGGCGGCCGCCGAGCCGCCGCTCGAACCGCCCGGCGTGTGATCGAGGCTCCATGGATTGCGGCACGGGCCAAACAGTTCGGGCTCCGTATAAGGCATCTGGCCCATTTCCGACGTGCTCGTCTTGCCGAAAATATTCAGGCCGGCGGCGCGCGTCAACGTGACGAGCGGCGCGTCTTCGGCGGGTACGTAGTGCCGGTAGTGGCGGCTGCCCATCGACATCCGCAGCCCTTTGACGGCGAGCCCGAGGTCCTTGATCAGATAGGGCACGCCCGCGAGCGGACCGTCGCCGAGCGTGCTGGCGTCCGTCTTGTCGACGCCGTTCGCTCCATTGCGCGATGCGCGTTCGCGCGCGGCGTCGTAGTCCTTCAGCACGATCGCGTTGATGGCGGGATTGGCGGCTTCGGCGCGCGCGATGGCTGTTTCCAGCAGTTCGCGCGCGCTCACCTTGCGCTTGCGCACGAGATCGGCGAGGCCGATCGCGTCATGATCGAGATAGTCGGATTGCACGACGATGGCCCCCGCCCGGATTGGGATGATGATGACGGCGCGCGCGGGCTGCATGCCGTTCGCTCGACGCGAGACGCGACGCAGCCAGCTCGCGCCTCTAGCGTAACTTACGCGTGCGTGCCGAGGAAAGTCAGCGTGCGGCCGTGCGCGAGCGCCGCCGAGTGCTGGTGATAGCTCGCGCGCTCGGTGCAGTTGAAGCCGTGATCGGCGTTCGGGTAGATATACAGTTCGACGTTGTCGCGGCCCGCGAAGCGCTCCTTCACCTCGCCGACTGCCGACAGCGGAATGCCGTGATCCAGCTCGCCATAGTGGAACTGCATCGGAATCTTGATCTGCGGCGCCTTGTCGAGCGCGTTCTGTATGCCGCCGCCGTAGTACGACACGGCGATGTCGAGCAGGCCCTCAGCCGCCGCCAGATACGCGAGCCGCCCGCCGTAGCAATAGCCGATGCCCGCAATCTTGCCCGTCACTTCCGGCATGGCGCGCAGCGCGGCAGCCGTTGCGCCGATGTCGGCGACGGCGAGATCGACATTGGTTTTTTGCAGGATCTCGATGCCCTTGTCGCGGTCGGCGCCGACGTACGTCAACTCGACGCGCGGCTGCGTGCGCCAGAAGATGTCCGGCGCGATCGCGATATAGCCGTCCTGCGCGTACTGATCCACGACATCGCGGATATGGCCGTTCACGCCGAAGATTTCCTGGATGATGATGACGGCCGGGCCCTTGCCGCTCCTCGGCGTCGACATGTATGCGCCAAACGAATCACTGCCGGTCGGGATGTCGATCCATCGGGAAGTCACGCTCACTTGTTTCTCCTTGCATAAACGGTGATGCCGCGATCGGGCGCAAGCGTTTGCGCACGCCGTGTCTTTGCGGATGCCGCGTCTCGCTGAGGCTTCGCCTGCGGCGGGTGCTCAGTGTGCCATCAAAAGAAAGCGGCTGCAGCGCGTGAGCGCGGGGAGGCGCTTGCCGTAAGGGGTTTGAAACAGTATCAACGCGCGCCGCGTCCGTGCGGCGACTCGTCTGAAGGAACGCGATCAGCGCAATGCGCGCCGTGCGCCGGGAACCGATTCGACTGGGAAGCGCTGCCGCGACGATCGAAAGCGGTACTCGCCATTCATATAGAGATCCGCGCGCCCGGCGCCTTGCTGAAGGTTTTTCGCGCAGCTATATCACCTTTGCGTTTTCGCGTGATGACACGTTAGACGCTTATCCGGCGCATTAACGGACGACGCCGTCAAACCCTGAGGCCGAGGCGATAGAGGCGCGCCTCGCTTGCCCGAAACCCGCATGGGCTGGTGCTTTCCGGGCATCGATCCGGCCGCTTTTCCGACTAAGTGGGATAAACGCTATTGGTAGTGATCCCACTTACTCAAAAAAACCCCACAAATTAATTTGATGGCCTACACTTGCGCGCAAGCGCGGGGCGCCACCTGTCACAAACAGGCTGGAACGCGTGCTTGCCAAGTGCATGAACGATGCAACCGGCGGAGTCGTCCACGGGATTTGAGCGACACGTGAAGGAAGCGGGGCACAAGGGCGATACCGTTGTTTTTGGGACCGAAATCGGAGACTTACATGAACATCAAAATTCAAAAGCTGTTGCCGATCAGCGCTGCGGCGATGCTGTTTGCAACGTTGGCGACGACGGCTTCGGCCGACACTGTTGTCAAGATCGGCCACGTCGCGCCGTTGACGGGTGGCATCGCTCACCTGGGCAAGGACAACGAGAATGGCGCACGTCTCGCAGTCGAAGAGATCAATGCGAAGGGCCTGACGATCGGCGGCCAGAAGGTCACGCTGCAACTCGACGCACAGGACGACGCAGCTGACCCGCGTACGGCTACGCAGGTTGCACAGAAGCTGGTCGACGACAAGGTTGTCGCCGTGGTTGGCCACCTGAACTCGGGCACGTCGATCCCGGCTTCGAAGATCTATAGCGATGCGGGCATCGTTCAGATCTCGCCGTCGGCAACGAACCCGGCCTACACGCAACAAGGCTTCAAGACGACGTATCGCGTCGTGGCAACGGATGCGCAGCAAGGTCCGGCACTGGCCAACTACGCAGCGAAGGGCCTGAAGGTGAAGAGCGTCGCGATCGTCGACGACTCGACGGCATACGGCCAGGGTCTTGCCAACGAATTCGAAAAGACGGCGAAGTCGCTGGGCCTGAACGTGATGTCGCATGACGCGACGAACGACAAGGCTGTCGACTTCCGCGCGATTCTGACGAAGATCAAGGGCGAAAACCCGGACGCGATCATGTACGGCGGCATGGACGCCACGGGCGGCCCGTTCGCGAAGCAAGCCAAGCAGCTCGGCCTGCGCGCGAAGGTGCTGGCTGGCGACGGCGTGTGTACCGACAAGCTGTCTGACCTGGCAGGCGACGCAACCGACAACATCGTCTGCTCGGAAGCCGGCATGGCGCTCGAGAAGATGGAAGGCGGTCCGGCGTTCCAGGCGAAGTATCAGAAGCGTTTCGGCCAGCCGATCCAGATCTACGCTCCGTTCACGTATGACGCTGTGTACATCATCGTCGACGCAATGAAGCGCGCTGGCTCGACCGATCCGGCGAAGATCCTCGCAGCAATGCCGAACACCGACTACAAGGGTGTGATCGGCGAAACCACGTTCGACTCGAAGGGCGACCTGAAGCACGGCGTGATCTCGCTGTACAACTACAAGTCGGGCAAGAAGACGCTGCTCGACGTCGTCAAGATGTAAGAGCCGTCTGCGCTACCGGCGGGAAAGCGGTTCGCCGCGTTCCGCCGGACGCGGGACAGCCCGCAAGGGCATCGGAGGCATGCGGATTTTCATCCGCGTGCCTTTTCTTTTGGGCGCTTGTTTTGGGCGCCTTTTTGCGTGCGTTTTGCCGGGCCCTGTCGGCACGTTGGCTCTTGCGCAGCGCGTGCGGCAGTTGCGGTATTGTCGCGTTGGACAACCATGCGGGGACGCTGTCATGACACGCCTGATCGATGACGAATGGCGGCGCTGGATCGCCGAGAACCTGTTGCTCGACGCATCGCCCGAAGCCGTATATGGCGTACTCGTCCAGCATGGTTTCGAGTATGAGAACGCACGATGCGAGATCGATAGCACGCTCGCAAGCCCTTATTTTCTAGCGGGTTCCCGCTTGCGCAATCGTTTGCGCAAGCGAGACTGGATGCTTTCCGTGTTCGGCGATCTGGGCAGCATGCGCGCGGGCGCGGATCGGGTGGAACGGTACGCACGCCTGTCGCGCGACGCGTTTTACGAGCAGTTCTATTTCCAGAACCGGCCCGTGATCGTCTCCGGGATGTTCGATGCGTGCCCCGCGCGCACGCGCTGGAGCTTCGACTACTTTCGCACGCGCTGCGGGGATGCCGAAGTGGAAGTGCAATTCGGCCGCGACGGCGACGCCCACTACGAGATCAATCAACCGTCGTTGAAACGCGTGATGCGTTTCGGCGCGTATGTCGATCTCGTCGAGCAGGCGGGCGCGACCAACAACTTCTACATGACGGCGAACAACGCGTCGCGCAACCGCACGGCGCTTGCGGCGTTATGGGCGGATGCGCCGTCTGTCGGCGAATATCTCGATCCCGCTTCGCCCGATTCGGGCTATTTCTGGTTCGGACCGGCGGGCACGAAGACGCCATTCCATCACGACCTGACCAACAATCTGATGGCGCAGGTGATCGGCCGCAAACGCGTGCTGCTCGTGCCGCTCACCGACACCGTTCACATGTACAACAACCTGCATTGCTATTCGCAGGTGGACGGGGGCGCGATCGACGTCGAGCGCTATCCGTCCGTCGAACATGCGCGGGTGATCGAGTGCACGCTCGAACCGGGCGAGCTGCTGTTTCTGCCCATCGGCTGGTGGCACTACGTCGAGGCGCTCGATGCGTCGGTGACGATGACCTACACGAACTTTCTCGAACGCAACGATTTCGGACTGACGTACAGCACGTATCACGAGCTATGAGTTCTCGGCGCTGAACGGTTTGCCGCCGTCCGAAGGCGAATTGCGTCGATAAAAAACGGCGAGCCGATGTTCTGGCTCGCCGTTCGTCGCTGATGCGCCGCGCGTCCCGCCGCAAGCAGACGCTGGAACAACCCCGGCCTTCAGATGCCGAGCCAGCGCAGCACCTTCGGCCCGATGAACGCCACGAGCGCTGCACACAGCGCGACGACGGACAGGCCGATCGGCAGGTTCGTCACCTGCGCGACGCCGCCTATGATCACCGGCCCAAGCAGCAGGCCGAAGTACGCGAGACCCGCGACGTGGGCGAGGCCTTCGGCGGCGTGAATGCCCTTGACGCGCGCGGCGGCGGCGAACAGCACGGGCATCATGTTGGCGAGACCGAGGCCCATTAGCGTGAAGCCCGTCAGCGCGGCCACGGGATGCGGCAAAAGCAGCGCGCCGATCATGCCCGCGCACGCCAGCGACGCGCTCGCCGCGATCAGTTGCGGCGCGCCGAAGCGGGCGCGGACGGCGTCGCCGGCAAAGCGCGCGGCTGCCATGCCGCCGGAAAACGCCGCGTACGCTGCGCTCGCGACGGCGGGCGTCGACGCGACGACATCGCGCATATAGACCGTCGCCCAGTCGTACATCGCGCCTTCCGCGATCAGCGCGATCAGCGCAATGGCGCCGAGCGCCCACAGCGCGGGCGAGCGCCAGCGATTGCCGCGCGGCGCCTGCGCATCGGGATGCTCCGAGTGAGGCACGTGCGGCAGGACGGCGGGGCACGCGGCGAGCAGCACGCCAGCGGCAACCAGCGACGCGAGCAGCAGATGCACGGCAGGCGCCATGCCGTGCGCGAGCGCCGCGCCGCCGACGGCTGCGCCCGCCATCCCGCCGACGCTGAACATCCCGTGCAGCGACGACATGATCGGCCGGCCGAGCGTCTCTTCGACGGCGCTCGCTTCGGCATTCATCGCGACGTCGAGCGTTGCCATGCCCGCGCCGAACAGCGCGAGCAGCACCAGCAGCATCCAGTAAAACGGCACGACGAGGATCAGCGCACCGCACGCCGACATCAGAAGTCCGCCCGCGAGGCACGCGCGACGCGTGCCGACGCGCGCGATCCACGGCGCATTGGTCACCATCGCGCCAATCGAGCCGCCCGCCACCGCGAACAGCGCGAGCGACAGCATCGCCGGATTCAGCTGAAAGCGGTCGCGCACGGTCGGCACGTGTACGCCCCACGACGCATACATCATCCCCGCGATAAAGAAGAGCGCCATCGTCGCGTAGCGCGCGCGGTTGCGCTCGCTCGCGGACAGATTGCGGTGAGCGGCGGGCAGGGAAGCGGAGTCGGATGAGCGGTCGGACACGGAGAACTCGGTGGTCGGAGGCGAAAAGACGGGCGAACCGCAGAGAAAGCACGCTGAAAGCGATCTTGGATTCTAACGAAGCATGCCCTGTCATGCCCGCAAGTCCCTGAACTAATATCTATTTTCCATGTGCGTCGCGTGACCTGCTCAGACCGGCTCAGATTTCTCCGTCACGAAGCGGATATCGCGCGGCGCCGCTCTCACCCAACCAGGACGCGCACTTGAACATTCCCGCTCACGCTCCGTTGCATCTGCTGCATCAGTCCGCCATCGGCACGCTCGCGACGCATGCGCGCCAGCCGCAAGGCTATCCCTATCCGACGGTGCTGCCGTTCGCGCCCGATGTGCGCCATCGCCCGACGATCCTGATCAGCCGGCTCGCCGAGCACACGCGCAACCTGCATACTGACCCGCGCGCCGGTTTCCTGATCGTTCACGCGCCGGACGGCGATGTGCTCAACGGTCAGCGCATCACGCTGGTGGGCGCGTTCGAGCACGTCGAGCCGGAACCGCCCGTGATTCACCGCTATCTGCGCTATCACCCGGACGCCGAGCGGTACCTCGTGCTGGGCGATTTTTCGTTCTGGGTGATGTCGATCGAACGCATGCGTTACATCGGCGGGTTTGGCGCGATGGGCTGGCTGATGGCGAACGAACTCGATCCGCTCGAACCCGTTGCATTCGACGAGGAAAGCGCGCTGATCGAGTTCTTCGAGCGGCATCCGCGCCGGCCGGCTAACGTACGACTGCTCGGCGTCGACCGATATGGCGCGGATCTCGATATAGCGGGCGCGCGACACCGGTCTATTTTCGAGACGCCGGCTACCGATGCCGAATCGTTGCACGCTTCGCTTGCGGACTGCATCGAAACGCATCACGATGTCCCGCTGAAATAGCGGGAGTCTTTGCCGCAGAACCGGCCGGCATTTTACATTTTGCCGGTGTGAACTCGCATAGCATGAAATGTTCCTGAATGAATTAACGGTTGGTTTTCATTTGACGCTAATTAAATATGAACCTATTCCTCAGATGAGGGTTATTCAGTGAAAGAATAGTTTGCGCATCTCAACCGGGGTTCCCGTCTTTCATGAAAGTTTATGAAATTGAGATTAATTAATTTTCTCAGATGGCTTTTCTGTGCTTTCTATTTTGTGCTAATCTCGCCACCAATTCCGAGGCATGACCACTTTCAGGACTAATCGGCAAAGACCGGCAGTCCAATTATCGAACCACAAGGAAACTATGTCCTCCTACAGGGAACTGCTCGCGCAGCGCGAAAAGCTCGAAAAACAGATCGAAGAGGCGAAAGCGCGCGAGTATGCGGAAGTGCTTAACGAGATCAAGCAGAAAATGGCTGATTACGGCATTACGCTGGCAGAACTCGGCGGTACGCGTGCAAAGCCGGCCAAGGCAGGTCGCCCGCGATCCGGCGTCGCGCCGAAATATCGTGATCCCGCGAGCGGCAGCACGTGGTCGGGCCGTGGAAAGCCGCCGCGTTGGATTGCAGGTCAGGATCGTGAGAAGTTTCTCATTGAGAAATAATCAGACTTAAGCTTGCATTGCAGACAATGGGAATAAGAAAGCCGCGCCGCTTTTGTGTAGCGCGGCTTTTTATTCGGCTTGCGCTATTTCAATTGCTGGGAGTCTGCGGCAGTCGGGATGCACGGTGCCGGTGAGAATGCGTCGCATTTTGATAAGCGCCTGATTTAAAAGGCGTTTTCTGAACGCTTAAGCGCGTTTTCGTCAGCGGACAGGTAGAATAAATACAGCGATTACCGGTCCCCTTCAAATGTCTTCCAACCAGGCCGTCCAAACGACAGAAAAGCAGCGCGTCGCGCGCAGGAGCACCTACGTCAGCATTGCGCTCAATATGCTGTTGATGTCGATGCAGATTGTGGTCGGCGTGATCGCGCATTCCCAGGCGCTCGTCGCCGACGGCGTGCATTCGCTCGCCGATCTGGTGTCCGATTTCGTCGTGCTGCTCGCCAACCGGCATAGCGGCGCGGAACCGGATGCCGACCATAACTACGGACACAGCCGCTACGAAACGGTGGCGTCGATGTTTCTGGGCGGTCTGCTGATTGCCGTCGGCGTGGGCATGCTATGGCGCGCGGGCACGCGGCTCGCCGATCTGCAACACATTCCCGCCGTCCATATCAGCGCGCTGGTGGTGGCGATCGTGGTGCTGCTGTCGAAGGAAGGGCTTTTTCGCTACATGCTGCGGGAGGCCCAGCGCGTGCGCTCGGCGATGCTGATCGCGAACGCGTGGCATGCGCGCTCGGACGCGGCGTCGTCGCTGGTGGTCGCGCTGGGTATCCTCGGGAGTCTGGCGGGCGTGCGGCTGCTCGATCCCATCGCGGCGGCGATCGTCGGCTTCATGGTCGCGCGCATGGGCTGGGCCTTCGGATGGGACGCGCTACAGGATTTATCCGATCGCGCGCTAGACGAAACTGATACCGCTGATCTGCGCGCTCGGATTATGTCGACGCCAGGCGTACGGGATGTCCACGAATTGCGGACGCGGAAAATGGGCGATTTCGCGCTCGTCGACGCGCACGTGCTAGTCGATCCGATGATCTCGGTTTCCGAAGGCCACTATATTGCCGAGTCGGCGCGCGCTCGTGTGCTGGCGGACAGCCGGGTGCTCGATGCGCTGATTCACGTCGACCCGGAAAACGATCTGACGCAGCGGCCGCCCGTCAACTTGCCGCCCCGTGCAAGGGTCGTCGCGGAAATCGAAGCGGCGCTCGCCGCGCAGGGACTCGAGGCGGCGAGCCTGAACCTGCACTATCTGAGTACGGGGCTGGACATCGAGGTGATGCTGCAGCCGTCGCGCCTTGGCGCGCTGGAAAGCGAGGTTCGACAGCTCGCGCGGATCGATCTCGACGCGCTCAAGCGCGCGTTGGGCGCGCGCAAGCTGAACGTGACGCATGCCGTTGATGTGTCGACCGCGGGCGCAGAACTCGCCAACCAGCCGCACGGCGACGCCTAGACGTTCGCCGTGGCTGGCCGTGACCGGCGTGCGATCAGAGCGGCAATTGCGTATCGAATTTGATTTCGCGCAGCACGACGCTCGTGCGCACCTGGGCAACGGCGGGAATCTTGAAGATGCGGTCGTGCAGGAAAGTGTCGTACGCCTTGATGTCGGGCGCGACGATCTTCAGGATGTAATCCGATTCACCCGTCGTGCTGTAGCACTCGGTCACTTCGGGGCAGGTGGCGATTTCGCGCTCGAAGGCCTCGACGCCGCCTTCCGTGTGACGCGTGAGGTGAATGTGAGCGAGCGCGCACACGTGCAAGCCGAGCTTTTCACGGTCGAGCAACGCCGTATAGCGCTGGATGATGCCCGATTGCTCCATGTCCTTGATGCGCCGCCAGCAAGGCGTGCTGGATAGCCCAACCTGGTCCGAGATTTCCTGCACGGAACGGCGCGCGTCGAGCTGCAATAGACGCAGGATCTTTTGAGAGAACGTATCGAGTGTCAACTGCGCCTCCGTTGTCGCGTGGCCTTTTCTGTTAATGGTAGAGGCCGGGGAAACGAAACGCAATGCAAACCGCCGTTACTGAGGGAGATTCCCTAATTTGGCGCCTACTCAGCGGGTTTTTGTGCTGTGTCGTCGCCGTCGGCGTCTGACGGCGCGGCGCTCTGGCCCGCGCGCAGCTCCGCCAGCATGTTGCAGAAGAGCGCGCCTTGCTCGATGGCGTCGTCGAGCGCGACGTGCGTATGCGGATGGTCGTCGAACCAGTGCTTCGGAAAGCGCGGCTTGATGCACTTGCGGTACGGCAGGCCCGTCATCGCGAAGGCGAGCGTCTTGATGTCGAGCGCCGACCATGAGAACGGGCAGCGGCCGGCAAAACGCATCATGTACCAGAACATAAAGGTGAAGTCGAAGCCCGCCGGCATCGCGACGAACACGGGCTTGCCCGGCAACGCCTCCACCCATTCGACGTACGCGACAAGGGCTGCCGCGGGCTGCTGCAGATCCTTGCGGCAGGCGGCCCACGCTTCGGGCTGCGTCTTCCACCACGCTTCCTGCACAGGATGGGGCGCCGCACCTTCGAGCAATTCGAGGTTCGCCGAGAACGTGCCGATCAACTGCTTGTCCGCCGTATAGGCCGCCGACGCGAAGCTCAGCATCGAATGCGGGCCGGGAATCGGGCCGTCCGCTTCGACATCGGTGCTCACATAAATTTCTGCGCTCATGCGCTCACTCCATCCGCGACGTACGGATTCGTGCGGCGCTCTTTGCCGAAGGTCGACGTGGGGCCGTGGCCGGGCACGAATGTGACGTCGTCGCCGAGCGGCCAGAGCTTTTCGCGGATCGAACGGATCAGGTCGCCGTGATTGCCGCGCGGAAAGTCGGTGCGCCCGATCGAGCCCGCGAACAGCACGTCGCCGACCAGCGCAAGCCGGTGCGCGCGGCTGAAGAAGATCACGTGACCCGGCGTGTGGCCCGGACAGTGGTACACCTCGAGCGTTTCGTCGCCGAACGTCACGCTGTCGTTGTCGTCGAGCCAACGGGTCGGCTCGAATGATTCGGCGGCGGGAAAGCCGAAGCGCACGCTTTGCTCAGGCAGCTTGTCGAGCCAGAAAAGCTCGTCGACATGCGGACCTTCGATCGGCACGCCGTAGTGCTCGGCAAGTGTCTTCGCGCCCGCGCAATGGTCGATATGGCCGTGCGTCAGCAGCACCTTTTCAACCGACGCATGCTGCCTCTCCACTTCACCTTTGATGAGATCGAGATCGCCGCCAGGATCGACGATGGCCGCGCGCCCGGTCTCCTCGCAAACGAGCAGCGAGCTGTTCTGCTGGAACGGCGTGACGGGAATCAGGGTGACTTTCATAGGTGACGGCGTGGCGCTTGGAAACCACGATTGTACCGGCCGTCGCGGCCGCTGCCATTGGCCGGAAAGCCGAGTGGCGCATGCGCATTTTTGCAGTAATAGTGAGAATTCATCAGCCGGATGTGGAGGTTGAGAACACAGAATTGTGTTTTTGCTATAATGCACGTATTGGGCGTGGGGAACCGCGCCGTCTTCGGTTGAGCAGTGGCTGTTTCGTATGTTGAAACTGGTACGCAGGCTGCTGATTCAGCATCAAGCAAGTGCCGTCGGGTGTACCCGATAGCAAATCCAGCACCGATCGCTTTTATCGGTGCGCACGTCTTGTCCAGCCAGGTGCTACGCGCCTGCCACGGCCTCGCTGCCGTAACGCTGGATGGGGCCTACGCCGCCTTCCTGAGCGCCGTGAGTTTCCGGCGTATGAGCGTGTATACGTTCGATGGCGGCTTGTGGGGTCTGGCCAAAACTGCGGGGACAGTTGCGTCAGACGTGAAAACTAACCGTGCGGTAGCGGCTGAGTAGCCGCGTCCGGGCTTACGTCGTCCTGCGCCAGCGTTGCGCGGTGCGCGGTCGCCCTTTGCCGCCGGAGTCGCATGCAAACACGCAGCCATTGGCGTGATGCGGCTCGCAATTGCATCAAATTGTCTTATGAAAACTCGGCTACCCCGACGTGTTGGGAGCGTTTTTGCCTTTCTGGCACTCGCCGGCTGTGCGGTGCCTCCGGGCGCGAGCACCCAGACCAGCGGCGTTTCCGCAACCACGCAGGACGTGCGCACCGCGCTCGCCCCGCAATCGTATGGTTCAGGTGCGAACAATCTGCCCGACGCGGCGGATCAAAAAGGCAAGCTCGCCGACGCAGAACCGCTGACGGACGGTCCGAACATCGCGGACTTCCAGCAGACCGGACGTGCGTCCTGGTACGGACGCGGCTTCCACGGCCGCAAGACGGCCAACGGCGAACGCTTCAACATGCACGCCTTGACGGCGGCGCACCGCACGTTGCCGCTCGGCTCGTATGTACGCGTGACCAATCCGGCGACGAACGACTCCGTCGTCGTCAAAATCAACGACCGCGGCCCGTACGCGCGTGGCCGGGTGATCGACCTGTCTTACGCGGCGGCAAAGGTTCTGCATCTGGCGTATATCGGTACCGCTCGCGTCAAGATCGAAGGTTTGACGCAGCGTGAGGCGAAGGCAGAGATCAAGGAAATGCTGGCGTCGAATCAGAGCGATTCGAACGAGAAGTAAGATCGTTTAGGAATCGAGCGCCGATGGCATTCGATGCCGTCGGAGGAAAGGGCTGCATTGCGCAGCCCTTTTTGTTTTCAGTCGTCCTTTTTCAGCGCCAGCGCACGCGTGTACAGCGCGTTGCGCGAAGCGCCCGTCAGCGCCGCCGCGACCTTGACCGCGCCGCTAACGGGCAGTTCCTCCAACAGCACGCCGAGCAGAGCGTCGTGATCGTGCTCGCTTTGGTCGTCCTCGGGCGCGCCTTCGACGACCAGCACGAACTCGCCCCGCTGCCGGTTCGTATCTTTTACAAGCCACCCTGGCCCTTCGGCCAGGGTGCAGCGATGCAATCCCTCGTGTAATTTCGTCAACTCGCGGCCGATCAACAGACGCCGCTGGCCGCCGAATGCATCGGCGAGCGCCTGCACGGTTTCGACGATGCGATGCGGCGCCTCGTAGAACACCATCGCGTGCGGATGCTTTGCGAGCGGCGCGAGTGCGGCGGCGCGCTGCTTTGTTTTGGGCGGCAGGAAACCGATGAAAGTGAACGTCGACACCCAGTCGCCGGCAACGCTCAACGCCGTGGCGAGCGCGCTCGCGCCAGGCAGCGGCACGACGGCGAAACCGGCATCGCGCACGGCGTCGACGAGTTTCGCGCCGGGGTCCGAAATGCCCGGCGTGCCCGCATCGGAGACATACGCGACGCGCTCACCCGCTCGCAGAAAGTCGACGATGCGCTGCGCGGACTCGCGCTCGTTGTGCTGATGCACGGCGACGAGCGGCTTCGATACGCCGTAGCGCGACAGCAGTTGTCCCGTGTTGCGCGTGTCTTCAGCGGCGATGCGATCCACGAGACCGAGGACATGCAGCGCGCGCAGCGTGATGTCGGCGATGTTGCCGATCGGCGTGGCCACGACGTACAGCGCGGAAGCAGGGTACTGCTGTCCTTGCGCGAGTTCTGAAAGAGGAGTCATGACACGTAAGACGCAGACGGACGAAACAAGGCCGACATTGTGCCACGCGGTTGCGGACGTGCGAGACCGCGCGGCGCACGATGGCGCGGCGCACGATGGCACGGCGCACGGTCGCGCGCGGCACGCGCACAACTTTTCCGCTCAGGCACGGTCCAAAGCCGTCGGGGCTGCATTCGAAGCGCGCGCATTGACGTTTCTCCAGCAGCAGCGCTTGCGGTTCGTCGCGCGCAATGTCGTGTGCCGTGGCGGCGAGATCGATCTCGTGATGAAGGAACGCGACGGCTCGCTGGTGTTCGTCGAAGTGCGCGCGAGGGCGCAAAGCGGATATGGCGGTGCGGCGGCAAGCGTCGTGTGGCGCAAGCAGCAGCGCATCGTGCTTGCCGCGCAGCATTTTTTGTCGGCGCGTGATGGCGCGACGCCCGCGTGCCGTTTCGACGTGATCGCGTTCGAGCGCGGACGTCTGCTGTGGCTGCGAGATGCTTTTCGCGCGGATGAGCGTTGAGCGGACAGTTTCGTTGCGTGAGTACGCTAAACTTGCGGACGCGCGACGGGCGGTGCGTCGTTGCATGTGAGCGAGCCGCGAGGTCTGTCAGGGAGCCGGCAACGGCGCAGTGCGAGCGGGCGCGCGATGACGCGGCTCATGGTCGCGCGTCCACGCCGCGCATTCACGTCGTAACACGCGAGCGTCGGAGCGGCAGCCGACCATCGCGCAGGCAAGGGCAACACGTCCAATTGAACCAGCGCTGCCGGGCGGGCGGCGCGAGCAGTAACGATAGAGAGTCGATGTCAGTCGAACGCATTCAACAACACTTCCGCGATAGCGCGGCAGTCACACTCGCAGCACTCGAAAGCCTGTCGATGCCGATCGCCGCGGCCGTCGACACGATGTTCGCCGCGCTCGCGAACGGCAACAAGATTCTGGCGTGCGGCAACGGCGGCTCGGCGGCGGGCGCCCAATACTTCGCTGCCGAGCTGATCGGCGGTTTCGAGCGCGAGCGTCCCGCGTTGCCGGCCATCGCGCTCACCACCGATTCGTCGGTCATTACGGGTGTCGCCAACGATTCCTCGCTCGAGCAGATCTTCGCGACGCAGGTTCGCGCGCTGGGTCAGCCCGGCGACGTACTGCTGGCAATCTCGACGTCCGGCAATCCGGCCAACATCCTCGCCGCCATCGACGACGCCCACGACCGCGAGATGATCGTCGTCGCGCTATCGGGCAAGGGCGGCGGCAAGATCAACGAAGTACTGCACGACACCGACATCCATATTTGCGCGCCCACCGATCGCAGGGCGCGCGTGCAGGAAGTGCACCTGTTGACGATCCATAGTCTGTGCGACGGCATCGATGCCATGTTGCTCGGCGAAGAATGATTCCGAAGGAGAGCGAGTTGATGAGCGCATATCGCGTGAAGAGTACGTTTGTGAGGACCACGCTGGTGGTCGGGCTTGTCGCCGGACTGGCCGCGACGTTGCAGGGCTGCGTGCTGGCTGTCGGCGCGGCGGCGGGCGGCAGCGCGCTGGTCGCGACCGACCGGCGCACGCTCGGCGCGCAGACGGAAGATCGCGAGATTCAGGTGAAGGCGATGTCGCTGATCAGCGAGAACCTGCCCGACTCGGCGCATGTGAACGTGACCGTCTTCAACCGACGCGTGCTGCTGACGGGCGAAGTAGCGGGCGAGGTGTCGAAGGCGCGCGCCGAATCGGTCGTGCGCAGCCTCAACAACGTGAACTCGATCGTCAACGAACTGACGATCGCGCCGGCCAGTTCGTTCTCGTCGCGCAGCAACGACACGTATCTCGAAGGCCGTGTGAAGACGGCGCTGATTGCCGAGAAGGATATTTCGGCGAACAACTATAAGGTGGTGTGCGAGCGGGGCTCGGTTTATTTGATGGGGCTGGTCACGAGGGACGAAGGCAATCGCGGGGCGGATGTCGCTAGCCGGGTTCCGGGCGTGACACAGGTCGTGAAGGTGTTCCAGTACATCCAGCCGCAGGAGGCGGCTGCGGCGACGGCGGCTGCCGCGTCCGCTGCCTCGAGCGCGCCCGCTGCGGCAGCGCAGCCCGATGCTGAAGTGACGTCGGGGGCGGTGCCGGATTCGTCGGTTACGTCCAAGCCGTTGGATCAGCAGGCGCCCGCGCCCGTCAGCAACTCGACGCAGGTGCATCCGGGGAATCCGAAGGCGGGGCAATGAGGGATTTATGGTTGTCTGGGCTTCGGATCGTGTCGTTCGGGGTGCTGGTCGGCTGGAGCTTGATCTCTCATGCCGCCGACGCGCCTGCGCGCGGGCTCGCAATCGCTCGAGCGAATGCATGCATGGGTTGCCATGCGGTAGATCGCAAGCTGGTGGGGCCTTCGTTTCAGCAAGTTGCTGAGCGGTATAAGGGGAATGCCGGGGCTCCCGTTCTGCTGGCGCACAAGGTGAAGGACGGTGGTTCCGGTGTCTGGGGCGCGATTCCGATGCCGGCGCATCCTGCGATGAGTGATGCTGATATTCGCACCGTAGTCGACTGGGTGCTTGCCGGCGCACGGTCCAGGTAGCGTGGTCTGGCGGTTGGCACAGTGAAAATGCGGTGTGCTAGAATCGGACGGTCGTGGGGGCGGTAGCTCAGCTGGGAGAGCGTCGCGTTCGCAATGCGAAGGTCGGGAGTTCGATCCTCCTCCGCTCCACCAAAAAATCCCTTTAAAAACCGGCACTTAGGCCGGTTTTTTCGTTTCTGCCGTCCGCTGCTGCTCCGAAATCGTTTGGTTTGACATCCCGCTAGGGTGACTACAGGGTGACAGACGGTTGCCTGTCGGATCAAAGCATGACACACGGGTTGACGCAGGGTCAATCGACGGGCGGCCCGCTTCACCTACCTATGCTGACGTGTTCTCAGGTCCGTAGTCGGGAACGCTCTTACAAACCCCACGCCGCTGCGCCACTCCTACACTGTATCTTCCGAACCGACGGTTGAGCGGAGGGCAATATGCGCGGACAGAGACGCGGACAGGAAAGACGGGAAGCGACGTTTGTTGACGTTGCCAACCTTGGTCAGCGCCCTTCCAATGCGGACGACGCAAAAGTGCTGGCGCGGCTGTCTCCATCAGCACTGGCTCACTGGCCGACAGTGGCTAGACAGATACGCGACGCAGGTGTGCTGGACTCTGTTGATGCAACGTCGTTGGTGCGCTATTGCGAAGCGTTCGCATGCTGGTGCGCAGCCGGTGAAGAACTCTCAAAAATGGCGATTGAACTTGGGTTGACGGCAAGCAGGCCGACGCCTGTGCCCAGCATTTCTTCAAGTTCCCCATCAAGTGCCGCCGAGCCGTCAGAAATGGCGACGCGGTCTACCCGTCGAGCGCCAAACGCAATTATGCGCCGTACAGAAGTAGAAAGCGAAACAGGCCTGTCTCGGTCAACCATTTATCAGCGGGTGAAAGCCGGGACCTTTCCCGCACCGGTGAAGCTTGGAGAGCGCTCCGTAGGATGGCGTGTCGCGGACGTAGAAGCTTTCTTGTCATCGCCCGCCGAGTACAGGGCGGCACAGAAATCGTGACGGACGAAATACGGCTAACCCATTTGGTACGTTTGGACGCAATCTGACACCGCGCCATTTCGTATGGTTAACCGCGTAGTCGGCGGGCATAATACGGCACTCGCACTAGTAATCGCCGGAAACAACCAAAATGACCGCTCTCGAAAAACTGCTCGATACGTTCCGCCATGCCGCTGTCACGGAACGGGAAAAGGGAACCTATTTCGAAGAGTTGATCGTCTGTTATCTGCGAAACGAAGCCACCTACTGCGATCTGTACAGCGATGTCTGGGCCTATGCGGAATGGGCTGACCTGCAAGGGCTGGACAAACGGGACGCCGGTATTGACCTTGTGGCGAAGACGCAGGGCACCGCCGAGTATCACGCGATTCAATGCAAGATGTATGCACCGGACTATAAGGTCCAGAAGGGCGACATCGATAGCTTCTTCACGGCATCCGGCAAAAAGCCGTTCACACGCCGGATCATTGTCGCCACGACGAATCATTGGAGTGAACACGCCGAAGACGCGTTGCTTGACCAGCAGCCGCCCGTCAGCAAGATCGACCTGACCGCCCTTGAAGAGAGCCAGATCGATTGGGGCCAGTACCAGCCGAAGGCTGCGCCGGTCATCAAGGCGAAAAAGCAACTGCGCCCGCACCAGACCAATGCACTGAATGCCGTTGTTCATGGTCTGGCAGATGCCGACCGTGGCAAGTTGATCATGGCATGCGGGACCGGGAAGACGTTCACCAGCTTGAAGATTGCCGAAAGGTTGGCCGGTGCGGGCAAGCGGGTCCTGTTCCTTGTCCCGAGCCTGTCGCTGTTGAGCCAGACCTTGACCGAGTGGACTCAGGAAGCCGAGACACCGCTGCATAGCTTCGCGGTTTGCTCGGACAGCGACGTTGGCAAGAAGCGCAAGAAAGAAGACGACATGGTTCAGACCTTCGTCCATGAACTGCGCTATCCGGCCACGACCGATTCGGCCCGACTGGCGGCAGAGATGGCGAAGCGGCACGACGCGTCGCACATGAGCGTCGTGTTCAGCACGTACCACTCCATCGACGTAATCAGCCGTGCGCAGAAGCAGTTCGGGCTGGCCGACTTCGACCTGATCGTTTGCGACGAAGCGCACCGCACGACCGGCGCAACGTTCGGCGACGATGACGAAAGCACCTTCGTTCGGGTCCACGACGCCGATTACATCCGCGCCGCCAAGCGCCTGTACATGACAGCGACGCCGCGTATCTACGGCGACACGGCCAAGGCCACGGCAGAGCGCGACAACGTTGCGCTCTGCTCGATGGATGACAAGGCGCTGTACGGCGAAGAACTGTTCGTCATCACGTTCTCGGAAGCCGTCAAGCGCGGATTGCTGGTGGATTACAAGGTGATCGTGCTGGCGGTTGAAGAAGCGCACGTCAACCGGCGTCTGCAAGACCTGCTGCGGGATGAAAACAACCAGTTGAAAGTGGACGACGCAGCCAAGATCGTCGGCTGCTGGAAGGCGCTTTCGAAGCAGGGATTGACCGAAGACTTGGTTGGCGATGGTGATCCCATGAAACGTGCAGTGGCCTTCTGTCAGGTCATCGAAGTCTCGAAGGGAGCGAAGACGCACAAGGTCAGCTCGAAGCAGATCAAGAACATGTTCCAAGCGGTCGTCGAAGCCTATCAGGAATCTGACGAGACCGAAGAATTTGAACAGGCCGCCCGACTTCACTGCGAAGCCGAGCACGTTGACGGCGGCATGAATGCCAGCGAGAAGGAAGCGAAGCTGGCGTGGCTGAAAGCCGAGACGCCCGAAAACACCTGCCGCATTCTCAGTAACGTTCGTTGCTTGTCGGAAGGTGTGGACGTACCCGCACTGGATGCCGTGCTCTTTCTGACGCCGCGTAACTCTCAGGTTGACGTGGTGCAGTCGGTCGGACGCGTGATGCGCAACGCACCGGGGAAGAAGCGCGGCTATGTGGTGTTGCCGGTAGTGATCCCGGCTGGCGTCGAAGCGCACGAAGCCCTGAACGACAACAAGACCTATGCCGTCGTCTGGCAGGTCTTACAGGCGCTTCGGTCGCACGATGACCGCTTCGATGCGATGGTGAATAAGCTCGATCTGATCGGGAAAGACACCAGCAAGATGGAAGTCATCGCGATTACTGACAAGATTCAGAAGAAGCAGCAGAAAACCAACGGGACGAAGAACAAGGACGCTGGTAAGGGCGGCTTCACCATTGGCGAAGCGGTCAAGAAGCGCTCGCCGCAGGAACAGCACGAACTGCAATTCGAGATCGGCGAGATCGAGAAGGCGATCTACGCAAAGCTGGTCCAGAAGGTCGGCAACCGTCACCACTGGGAAGATTGGGCGAACGACATCGCGAAGATTGCCCGGACCCACATTGACCGCATCACCGGCATCATCGAGAACCCCGCGAATACGAGGGAACGGGACGCGTTCGATTTATTCGCCGCCGAACTGCGCGACGACCTGAACGGCAGTATCACAGATGGCGAAATCATCGAGATGTTGGCGCAGCATCTCATCACGAAGCCAGTGTTCGATGCCCTGTTCGCAGACTACAGCTTTGCGAAGCACAACCCGATGTCGCTGGCGATGCAGCATGTGTTGGACGTGCTGGATGAACATCGGCTGGACAAGGAAGCAGACACACTGGAAAGGTTCTACGAAAGCGTGAAGATGCGAGCCGATGGCATCGACAATGCAGCGGGGAAGCAAAAGATCGTCGTCGAGCTATACGACAAGTTCTTCCGCAACGCGTTTCCGAAGATGACCGAGCGGTTGGGGATCGTCTATACGCCGGTCGAAGTCGTGGACTTCATCATTCACAGCGTCGCCCACGTGTTGCAGACCGAGTTCGGTCAGACCCTGGGTAGCAAGGGCGTCCACATCATCGACCCGTTCGTGGGTACGGGGACGTTCGTGACACGGCTTCTCCAAAGCGGCCACATCACTCCCGAGGAACTCCCGCACAAGTACAAGCACGAAATCCACGCCAACGAGATCGTCCTTCTCGCGTACTACATCGCAGCCGTGAATATCGAAGCGGTGTATCACGGAATCGTCGGCGGCAAGTATCAGCCGTTCGAAGGGATATGCCTTACAGATACGTTTCAGATGTACGAGACGGAAGATATGGTGGATGCACTGTTGGCACAGAACAGCGCACGGCGCAAGCGACAGAAAAAGCTTGATATTCGTGTCATTCTCGGCAATCCGCCATACTCGGTAGGGCAGAAGAATGAAAACGACAACAATGAAAAAGTGGAATACCCACACTTGGATGGCCGTATACGGGGTACATACGCACTGCGCTCTAACGCGATCCTAGCGAAAGGACTCTACGACAGCTACATTCGGGCGATTCGTTGGGCCACTGATCGGATCGGGGACAGCGGCGTCATTGGCTTTGTTACAAATGCGGGCTTCCTTGATGCCAAGACGACTGACGGACTGCGTAAGTCATTGGCCGAGGAATTTAGCAGTCTATACGTGTTTCATTTGCGCGGCTTGCGGGGACAAATGACTTCCGGGGAAAGGGCAAAGCGTGAAGGTGGTCAGATTTTCGGGTCGGCCAGCGGTGCTGCTATTGCCATTTCTGTATTGGTCAAGAATCCAGATGCAAGACAATATGGCAAGATTTATTTTCACGACGTGGGTGAATATTTGAGTCGTGAACAAAAATTATTGAAGATTAGTTCGCTTGAAAGTATTGCCGGGATTTCGGAGATGTCCGGCTGGACAACCATTGTTCCGGATCAACATGGCGATTGGCTGAACCAGCGTGATGGAGATTTCGAAGAATTTATCCCGTTGGGCGATAAAAAAGGCGATGATCGCTGCCTTTTTGAGAACTTTTCTCTCGGAGTAGTTACCAACCGAGATGCGTGGTGCTACAACGCTTCAAAGCTGAGTTTGGAAGCCAATATGAAGCGAATGATTGACTTCTACAACGGCGAAGTAGACCGCATCTCGCTTGCATTTCCCGGCCTTGATAAAAAAGGACGAGAGACTAAGATCGACGAAGGCTTTATTGATACCGACCCGACGAAGATCAGTTGGACTCGATCATTGAAGCAAGAGTTGGCAAAAGATCGGCGATTTGCATTCGACGAGACGTGTCTGACCAGAAGTCTTTATCGACCTTTTACCAAGTGTTGGATGTATTTCAATCGGCGCTTCAACGAGATGGTTTACCAAATTCCGCGCATTTTTCCGAATGCATCGTGCGAGAATATCGTGATTGGTTTTTCCGCGCCGAGCAATCGTAGTGCATTGTCTGTCCTGATTTCAGATAGCGTCGTGAGTCTTCATGCTGTGGATATGATAGGTTCGCAATATTTTCCACTCTACCTTTACGATGAACCCGCTCCTGATTTAGAAAAATCGCAGGCTGGACTTTTTGAATCAGCCGGTAGCGATACGACGCGACGGCACGCAATAACCCTGAACGGACTCGCCCACTTTCGGGCGGCCTATCCGGGTGAGAAGATCGGTAAGGAAGATATTTTCTATTATGTATACGGGCTGTTGCATTCGCCCGATTATCGCGAACGATACGCCGATAACCTTAGTAAGGAGTTGCCGCGCATTCCTTGTATGAAGTCCGCCGCCGATTTCTGGGCTTTCTCCACGGCTGGCCGTAAGCTGGCCGATTTGCATTTGAACTATGAGACGGTGGAGAAGTGTCCGTTGCAGATCGAAAGCGGCGGATTGCTGCTGACCGATGCCGACTACCGTGTGGAGAAGATGCGCTACGGCAAGAGCGGTAAGGACAAGGACCTAACTACCGTGATCTACAACGACAAGATCACGTTGAAAGGCATCCCGCTTGAAGCATATGATTACGTGGTGAATGGCAGGCCAGCCTTGGATTGGATAGTGGATCGGCAGTGCGTCAAGGTGGACAAAGATAGTGGCATCGTCAACGACGCGAACGACTACGCGGTCGAGACAATGAATAATCCTCGCTACCCGTTGGAACTCTTCCAGCGTGTCGTGACGGTCAGTCTGGAAACGATGAAGATCGTGAAGTCGTTGCCGCGTCTCGACATTCAGCAACCGGGTCCGACTGTTGGGCAGTTGATGGAAGCGAAAGATGCGCCGGACGCGCTGACCGCGTGACCGGTGCACATCCGTTAGCATCTGCGATGGTGGATCGCCGACCGGTGTATTTGTTCGGTTGCATTGGTATGGTCATCACCATTGGCAGTGAAGCACCGTTGCCGCCAATGGTGCGCCGACTGTTGCACCGGACTGTGGCATTGGACCGGACCGAAGAAACAGTCGCTACAGTAGTCGGGCAACGGTTCGTAGCATTTACTGAGTGACTGTCCTGCAATGGCACATCGACCACTGCGGACGCTTGCCGTTGAACTGTGGTCGATGGCATTGGTGCCCGTTGTCACCGTTGAATTGAAGCAGTGTTACCACTGACGCGATACCAATGATGGTGGCGCTATACCGTGGCGTTGCACTGCTGCCAGCGACGGGTGACGGTGTTAGACCACTTCCCTGTAGTATTGGCCGCCACGGTCGCTAACACCCAATGGTCGCTAACACCCTATGGCCATGACACCCAATGGTCGATGACACCCAATGGTCGAGACACCCAATGGTCGAGACACCCAATGGTCGAGACACCCAATGGTCGAGACACCCTATGGTCGAGACACCGTATGGTCGAGACACCGTATGGTCCGACTGCAACAGTGCATACATCGTCGCGCTGAACTACAGGCACTGAATCGGACAGTACCTTGCAACTGGTTGTATGGTGTTAAACGGTGAATATGGTGTTGCCGCACACTGGTGCCGACATGCAACACTGTGCCGACAGTGGTGATAGGCGGCAACGATTGACTAGCACAATGATGCGACGGTGCGTGCCCGACCATTTCAGTCTGGACATAGGCTCGGACAGAGGTCGCAGCCCGGCTTTCCCTTTACCGGCAGCACGTTTACAAAGCGGGCCGCCTCACGCACATTGCCAGTCTTGGTTGCATTTGCCATGACTTGAAGTTCCTGCGTAAAGGTCTGGTTGTCCGTCATAATCTCGTACTTATACAGGAATTTCTGTAGTGAATCCCTTTTGCGTGATCTGTCCGTTGAATCGATTTTGGGGTGCTTGTAATCAATCCACTTATCGAGAGCGGATTTCAGATCAACCACAAGTCCACCGCGTCTGTTGCGAAGTTTTAGAATATAACTTAGAAAGTCACGCTTACTAGGCGGGCATTGATGGAAAACCACCTGTGTCGTGACCATCCGCAATGAAATCGATGGGTATGGTATCGCGCCGCGCTTTCGTGCCATTGCTGTTGTCAGGATTTCCCCTGTATCGAGGTCGATCCATTCGTCGGGTTCAACACACGTAACTAAATCTGCACCTTTGGGTCTTTTCCAGCCTACGTATTTCAGCCTTGAATTCGGGACGGGCTTGTGTACGCCGGAAAAAATTTTAAGACTGCGTGGTGTTGAATTGCGAGAGACAGGTAATGTGAAGCCCGTTTCATGGTGTTTCTGGTATCTTTCTTCGATTATATAAGGATCGACGAAACGGACAATCGGGTCATCATACGAACCCATTTCATCATCGGTATATGTTCGTTTGATGAAGAGATGCGGATATTCGACGAGATCAGGATCGAAGACGGTGTCAGTGACTGCTTTTGACAGTGCTTTTAGTTCATTAATATTATTGTGCATCTAATTCGATGTTTTTGTTGACGACGGTATAGCGAACGGACTCACGCATTCAACGGCAAGTCCTGTTGTCGAAGCAATTCGCATTCAGCTCCTCATGCCGAGCATGGTGTCCCGAAAAACTGCGGTTTTACCGCACTTTTTGAAATCGTGAAGCCTTATCCCGCAAGGCTTTGCGGGATTTCCATGTAATACATACCCATCAACGACGAATGATGACTTGTCGTTGATGTGAGGTTCCGACATGTCCTATTTATCCGAAGGAACCAGTGCGACGTGGTGGCTGACGCGCAGCGGCGGCCAGCAACGTCATTCGGACGCGAAGCGGACGAATGAAAAGTGTTACCGGTGATTGCTTCTTCATCGCGCCTGATCGGTGAATTATGTCCCGGTGCCTACGGCCCCGGTGAATCGCCGTCCCTGCGGGCCGTCGAATTCATGAACTGGTTCGTGCGATGAACAAGAAGTCGGTTGTTCTTTACTGATCTTATTGGTGACAAGTCGGCTTGTTCATTCGAGAAGTACCAACCACTGCCCGACCTGTCACCGGACCAGAACTGATATGTACAACTGGTGACATCTGCGGTCGATCACGAAAGACCGCTATCTGGAATTCGATCAGGTCCGATTGGTGAACGTGATCCGGTGCCTACGGCCCCGGTGAATCGCCGTCCCTACGGGCCGTCGAATTCACGAACTGGTTGATATGACGTGTCATGACGAAAAAGACCCCGGTCTTCTCCGCCCGTTTCCTTCATCGATGGGCCGCGACCAGACCTAATCCGATTTGTGGTGCATCAACGGGTGCGCTTGCACTCATCGCCTTGGCCTTCGGCCTTGTGCTGGTTGATGTCATCTAAACCAGTGATTCGTCGCTGATCACGGACCAGTGACCTGATTGGTGGCTGATCTGATCCGGCGCACGAAATCCGATCAGGTGCGGTTGCCGCGAAGATCAGGCGATGGGGGAAGGTATTACGAGAAGGCTGCGGATGTGGTGCAGCCGTGTGCAACAGGCGGACCAACTTAATGCACCGGTGAAATCCGGTAGGTCAAAATTCAGATCGAATTATATCACAAATGTCAAGCCCTTGTCCATCTGTACGTCATGCAGCTTCACGCTAGCCTATGTGTCAGCCACGCGATGCCTTCATAGGTCAGATATGCCGTCGTAACTACGCCCAAGACAAGAAAGCAGATCACAGTACGCTGAAACCACGTGGGATACCTTCGCTGCAACAGCACCGGAATTTGCGTCGCGAAACCTTGATCGCTTTTGATACCGGTATTGATTTGGGCCGCTGTTAGCGGTGGGAAATACAGGTACGAGATCAGGACCTGTTCGTTTCGCACTATCGAAGGGATCACAATATCTGTGCTTCCACCGGGTGTCCTATCCACATGATGCTGTACGGGCGGGAAAACGTGGAAGTCGGGCAACGCGGCGTGCTGAACGCGAACGTTTGTCGCTGGAACTCGGCCTACGTTTCGTATCACAACTTCATGCGTAAAGACCCGTAACCCCTGAGCGTTAGGTGGGTTCATTTGGTGAGTACTGACGTGACCGAAGTAACTTATCAGCTTCGGTCGGCTTTCAAACCACCGATTGATGAACACGCCCGCCACCAACGCAATAACGGGCGCGGTAATAGTCGCCACTACATTCCAATCGATTCCCACGATGATGTGATCCCTGAGTTGTTGTTCTGTGACTTTATAGCTTACTCGCGACGCTGAGGACACCCACGCCATAGGACGACCGCCATCGGGATGGTTCGGGACGGGTGTACCTGATGGAAACCAGCTTTTTGATGGTTCGATAAATGGCTTGACTGGACTCGTAACGAACCGGTAATATGCGAACCATCCTAAAAAGACCAGTCGGGGTGATACATGTTCGTTCGTGCGTACCTTCGTGCTTCAACCAAAGAACAAGATGCCCGCCGTGCCAAGAATGACCTGATCGAGTTCGCGAAGGAACATGGACTTCATATTGCGGCGTTCTATGTCGAAAATGAATCCGGCGCATCGCTTCAACGCCCGGAACTGTTTCGGCTGCTTTCCGATTGCCACGAAGGCGACATCTTGCTGATCGAACAGGTGGATCGTCTCTCACGATTGAACGCCGATGATTGGGCCAAGCTGAAAGCCGAATTGCAATCACGCCGGGTCCGAGTTGTCGCGTTGGATTTGCCGACATCGTGGATGATGACAACCACCAAGGATGACATCACGTCCCGGATGATGGATGCGCTGAACGCGATGATGCTGGATATGCTTGCCGCAATCGCCCGCAAGGACTACGAAGACCGGCGTCGCCGACAGCAGCAAGGGATCGAGAAACTGAAAGCAGTCGGTGGCTACCGTGGGCGGAAGCCGAACGATCAGCGGAACGCGGCGATCATGCAGATGCTTCGGCGCGGGGATAGCTGGAACACCATCATCTCGGCGACCGATTGTTCACGATCTACGTTGTCCCGGTTGTCTCGGCAAATTAAAGAAGAATCGACCGGCTTGACTGGCATAGGACCGGATGGCGTACCGTGCGCACTGATTGACTGGGATCGTCGTAAGTCGCGCGGCGCATGATCGACGGCTATCTCATAACCCGGCTTCGGCTATCAACTCGGCCAGCGTTATGTCGAGTGCGTTCGCCAGTCTTTTGAGCGTCAACGTGGCGGCATTGTTGGTGCCGCGTTCAACACGACCGACATAGCTTCGATCAACGTCAGCGAGCAACGCCAACTGCTCTTGCGATAGTTCTTTGGCTTCGCGGTGGCGGCGAATCGCTTCACCGAGTGCGATTAAGGACGGGTCCTTGCTTTGACGGGTGCTAATTGGCATGCCGTCATCGTGTGGGGTAACATCGCCCAGTTCGACGGACCATGGTCCCCTTTGCGTCAGGACCTAGAAATTACGGGGAATTCACAATGAAAAAATGCCTTTTCTGCGCGGAAGAGATTCAGGATTCCGCAAGCCGGTGTAAGCACTGCGGTGGCGACATCGCCGCTGCCGAAGCGGCGGCCAAAGAAGCGAAGTTCGAACAATCGTACAGCAGCGGGTTTGGGAAGTTCTGGGCTGTGGTCGGTGCAGCAATCTTTGGGTTGCTTGCCTTCGGCGCGTACACCGAACGGCTATACATGGACATCGCGATCTGCGCCGCCTTCGCGCTCGTCTTCCTGTTCTTGGCCCCGAAGGCATGGAACCTAGGGTTTCTCGCTCGCAATGCGGGCCAACCCGACATCATCATTGCCAGCAGCGCGGGTGAATTGGCGAAGCAACGCTTCTTCTACGAATACGGTGCGCGAGTCTTCTTGACTGGTGGGCTGTTCGTTGTCCTTCTGGCCGTCCTATATTTCGTCGTGCCGCTCGACCGTATAGTCTTCGGACCGGGGACTCAGGTCGCCGCGTCGTCGGAAGTGAAGCCGTCGTCAACGAGTGGCGCAGCAGACGCACAAGCAGCAGCTAGTTCGGCGTCCACTGATGAAGCAGCAAAGGCCGTCGCAGATGGTCAGTCGGCGGGTAGTGATGTAGCGACTTCGGCGGCCCCGGTACAGGCGTCGTCCGACAATGCAACGCAAACGGCGCAGCAACCGATGGAACCAGAGAAGGCAGTCAACGCATCTCCCGCATTAGCGGCACCGACAGCCAGTGCAGTACAGCAGTCGGCATTGATGACGACCCCGACACAGGATGCAAATGGCACGACGGACGTTCATGCCAGCTTTGACTGCGTTAAGGCGTCTTCGCCCATAGAACATCTGATCTGTTCGACGCCGCAAACCGCTGACGCAGACCTACGCCTTGCGTCGGCGTACTCAGCCGCCCGTGCCAAGTCGAGCGACCCGACCGCCCTGAAAGCCGATGAGCGGAATTGGATGAAGAGCGAGCGTGACGCTTGTTCCGACTCGGCGTGTCTTCTGAAAGTAACCGAAGCCCGGATTCAGAAGCTCGCGGCCATGTAGCGGTAGCGAATTCATCATCAGATGCCGATCTTTGGCATCAGCGAAAGACCGCCTGACGGTGAAAGCCTGACGGCGGTTTTTCTCTTTGGTGGGCGTGATGCACGCAGGTCCAGTACAGTGTCGTCTCTGCGGGAGATCAGATGAACAATAAAGACGGGTATCTCGGGTTGCACCTATGTGCGGACGCGCGAATCGGCGGGCTTATTGGCTTGCTGGTTGGAGACGCACTCGGTGTGCCGTTCGAATTCAAGACGCCAAACCTGCTTCCGCCGCGTGACCAGATCGAGATGACGCCGCCAACGGGATTCCGGCGCTCTCACGCGGGAGTGCCTGTCGGCACATGGTCCGATGACGGGGCACAAGCACTGTGCCTGTTCGCCAGCCTTCTTGAACGTGGTTGCTTCTCGCTCACAGATTTCGCGGACAGGCTGGTGAGGTGGCTTGACGACGGGTATCTCGCGGTCGATGGCGATGTGTTTGACTGCGGAATCCAGACTGCCAAAGCATTGAGTAAGCTACGCGGCGGCGCGTCAGCACAGAACTCGGGCGGCGCGTCGGAGTGGGAAAACGGCAACGGGTCTTTGATGAGAGTGCTACCGCTTGCCCTATGGCACACCGGTCCTGATGACGCATTGGTCCGTGACGCCCATCTTCAATCGTTGCCGACGCATGCGCATCCGCGTTCGCTAGTCGCATGTGCGTTCTACTGCCTCACGGCACGCGGGTACTTGCAGAAGCTGGCCGATCCTTGGACATCGGCAGATCAGCGTCTCGAAGAGATTTACCGCGCATGGCCCGACCAGCGCGAGCGGAACGGGTTTCTCATCGAACTGGACGTTCTCAGAGACTTCAAGAAGACGGATCAGCCGCGTGGCACCGGCTACGTGCTCGATACGATCTGGTCAGTGCAGAAGGCACTGGAAGAATCGTCGTTCGAAAAGGTTGCGCGAACCGCGATCCTCTTCGGGAACGACACGGATACGACATGCGCGGTCGCGGCAGGTTTGGCTGGTGTGCGTTTCGGCATGAGCGAAATTCCGGTACGATGGCTGGCGCAGTTGAAGGGCTTCGAGATAGCCGAACCGCTGATTGCGCGAATCTCGGCGATCCGATAGGCATCGAGTCCGACGGACGGCTTTACGCTGCTTGAATATTGCTATATAGGAATGTTCAGCGCTGTGCCGGAGCGAGTCCACTGTCGCACAGCGCAGGATTCCAACAATGCCGTCGCACCACCGCTGATGAAACGGAGCGCCAACACTGGTTCCAGATAACCGACACGGCAACGTCTTCTTTGCAGCGTAGGGTACTGAGTCGCTCGAAGGCTAAAAAAATGATCGCCGCGGAAGCATTACATCTTCTAGGCATCTTCGCCGTTGAATTCAACAGCGGCGAAACGTCACAAACTGATAAAGATGCCAAAAATCTCTGCATCGACGAATGCTTTCAAGGGTCGAGATAACTTTACTTCGAGGTGACATCTGTGACGGCGTCGATGACCTTTTCTGCGCCATTTGCCCCAGCCTTCGCGAGGATTGCGGCTCCTGCGATGAGAGTTAGTCCCACTGCGCAGACCGTCTCCACGGGAACATCTTTCGCCTTTTCAAGGGCGGTACCCAGAGCATCCCCGACATTATCGAATATCGACACAGCAAACCCCGCACGTTAAGTTGGTTATAAATTGATGCCACTGCGGTTCAGGTTAGCACAGAGTTCGGCTTTGGAAAACTTGCGACCGTCATTCAAAAAAAATTTGAAAGTGGCCGGAAAAGTGAAGGCAATGCGAAAGTCACGGTCCACTTAATGGTGGCCGGCCTTTCTCTTGACGTGGACCGGAAGTTCGTCCCGATCGCGACCTACCCTCCCCTTCATGTCCATCGTCAACAGGTTCGCGTCGCTGCTGGAATTCGTTGTAGAGACATACAACGACGACGGGGTGATCGACCTCGGTGCGCCGACAACGGTGCCCGCCGTGGCCGACGCTGGATTAGCCAGTGGTGAATTGCTGCACTGACAGCCCATGACCTGAATCGAAACCGCCAATCCGACGGCGGTTTTTGTATTATTGGGGCTTCGAAATCAAGAGATGTACGTCGTGCGAGTCAACGGACGTCACTCGACAAACTACGGGGAAAAGCATGACCAGAATGTGGATGGTTCGATCCGATGGCGGAAGTCTCTACGAAGAATTTCGCGAACGGGGTATCGCAGCTATCGGGTGGACGAATCTCGCTCCGGATGTCAAGGTGGGCATGTCGCGGAAAGAACTAATCGACCTGTACCTTTCCAAAGAGCCGGGAATCAAAGAAAAGACAGCGATTGCAGGTGCGTCTCAGGTATGGCGCTTCATGAATGAAATCGAAGTGGGCGACTTCGTTGTCACGTATTCGCCCGCGAACCGCACCTATCTGATCGGCAAGGTAACGGGTGGATGCGAATACAGACCTGAACTGATGGACGCAGAGATGCCGCTGGCACGAGCCGTTAAGTGGCAAGAGAAAGAAATCGGAAGGGATAGTCTGAGTGAAGCCACCAAGATTGCCCTTGGTCCGACGATGACGGTCTTCGTCGTATCCGAATTTGCGATGCACGAACTACTCGGCGAAGCGACCGGACAACCTGCTGTGCCCGCACCGGAAGTGCTTGAAGAGCAGGTAGTAGCTGATCCGCTCGAAGGTCTCGAAAACCGTGCAGTCGAACGTATCAAGGACGTGGTGAACGGACTTGATTGGGACGAGATGCAGGAACTTGTTGCCGGGATTCTTCGAGCGATGGGTTACAGGACCCAAGTTTCACCGGCTGGCAGTGATCGTGGCAAGGACATCATCGCATCACCCGATGGGTTCGGGTTCGAGCATCCACGGATCATCGTCGAAGTGAAGCACCGGAAAGGCCAGATGGGGACCAAGGAAATTCGCAGCTTCCTTGGTGGTCGCCATCCTGACGACCGTGGGTTGTACGTTAGTACGGGTGGATTCAGCAAGGAAGCATATTACGAAGCGGATCGGGCTTCGGTGCCGCTTACTCTCTGGACATCCGAACATGTCGTCCGTGCGCTGATGGATCACTACGAGAAGACGGACGCGGAGACGAAGCGGCTGGTCCCGTTGAAGCGCACATACTTTCCAGCTTGAGTTTCGGTTCGGCGTTCAAGTCGATGGAGAACTGATGAAGCGTCTTTTCGAGATTGGCTTCGCTCCTGTGGGCCGCTGGCGGCTTCGGGATGGCTGTTTACATCTCGAACTTACGGACAAGGTGCATCATGCGAACGTCCTGTACGCTTTTATCAGCGGCGAAGATGTTTTGTATGTTGGGAAGACGACCAAGACGTTGCGCGGTCGTCTTGCTTCGTACCTGAAACCCAGCGAGTCGCAGCGTACCAATACCCGAAACAATGGGGCGATCCGAGACTTCCTGTCCGCTGGTCGAGAAGTCGATATTTTGGCTCTTCCAGACCTTGGCTTGCATCGTTACGGCGGCTTCAAGATCAACTTCGCTGCGGCACTCGAAGACAGCATCATTCAAACTCTGACACCGCCGTGGAACGGGACGCGTAGCAAGGGCACCAAAGATGATGATGAAGATTTGGATCAGTCCGAGATCGACGCTGCCGCTGCTGCATTGGACATAGATACAGCGCCGTCCGCGCCGTCGTTCCGGTTTGTCTTACAGACGACGTACTACAAGACAGGGTTCTTCAACGTATCGGTCGAAAATCAAAATCTCTTCGGACCGCAAGGTTCCAGTATCGACATCTACTGTGGCCCTGAGAAGGCACTGGTGCAAGGCCGATTCGACCGGACGACCAACTCCAACGGTACACCGCGCGTCTATGGGTACGTGCCGCTTCGGGATTGGTTTCAGGCGAACTTCGAGCCAATGCAGTCTGTGACCGTGAGAATTGTTGGTCCGGCATCAATCGAATTGAAGAAAGAATCTTAACGCTGCGCCGACAAGTTTCCTGAGCGTCGGACGGTGGTGACGGCGGGTGGTTTCGGCTGCTACCCGGTCTTGTACGCTCTGGCTCGTTTGGGCTTCATGTCGGTCAGAGCAGTGTCGCAGAATATCCGTGTCCGAGACGTGATGCGGAGACAGGCTATGGCAAGCAGGAAGCATCCACACCGCCGACGCGAACTGCTGAGTCGATACGGGCGAATCACAAGTTGGGACGCGAGTGTAACGGAGCGCGTGGATCGACCACGCGGTTATCCTCCCGCGCGCGAAAGTCGGGCATCGATTCTGTTGGAAGGCGAGTTTACCGAACCGGTGCGCGATGTGACCCGGTTCTTGATCCAAGTCGCCCCGACGAATAAGCCGGATATTGGCAATGCCGATGTGCCTAACATTGGCGCATTCATCTCGAACAAACCGGAGTTACAGGGCGTGGTTGACATGACGGAGAGTCGTTTTCAGGAACTGTTCACGCTCGCCGCGTCCGGTCGTTTGGAATGGTGCCACGTCGCGTTCACGGTTCCGTTTCGGCGGTCCGCGTTGATCGTCAGTATTGATTTCACGACACGCCCGCCCGATGAAGAAGGGTAAGGGTTGAGCGGACTGATCGATCCACCGCGCAGGCGGGCGATGGACCGATAACCCGTGCTGTTCCTGCTACGGTCAGCCGAGCTTCATTGCCAATTCGCCAGCGTCAATCGATACGTACCGTTGAAGCATGTTAGCGGTTGTGTGACCGGATATGGCGCGAAGTTCCAGAATCGAAAGGCCCTGCTTTGCCAGTCTGGTCAGCGCGTCGTGTCGAAGATCGTGGAAGGTGAAGTTGGCGATACCGGCCCGCGCAACCGCTCGTTCGTATGCCTGCTTTACTGTTTCCATAGACACAGGGAAGACACGACCATCAAGGCTGCGCGGTAGTGCTTCCAGCATCGCGACGCATGACCCGGACAACGGAATCCTTCGCGGTTGTCCGGCCTTTGTCACCTGTAGGATCGCTGTGCGTCGTGCCAAGTCAACGTCGTCCCATGTCACCGCAAGAATTTCGCCGCGTCGTGCAGCGGTTTCGAGCGCGAAAATGACGACGGGCTTGATCCACGGGTTGTGGCACTGACCACAAGCCGAGAGAAGGGCGGCCCTTTCTGCTGTCGTCAACACGCGGTCGCGGGCTTTGCCGGATCGTGGCTTCCTAATTAGGCTAACGGGGTTGCTTGGAAGCCGGAACCCCCATTCGCGCATTGCAATGCTGAAAATATGCCCAAGCAGTTGAAGTTCTCGCAGTGCCGTGCCGGAAGAAACTTCGTTCAGGCGGGCGTCACGCCAAGACGCGACCATCTGTGGCGTTATTGCCGAAAGGGTGTGCTTCGCGAGACCGACTTTCTTGAAGCTTTCAATTCTGTAGGCCTCGGCGCGACTTCCGCGTTTTCCGATACTTACTTCGGTGGCGTACCGGTCAAGGAGTTGTGTCAACGTGGTTTCACGTTCCTTGAAATCATCAACAAATAGTCCCGTGTCGATAAGGCGTTCCTGCTCTCGGGACCACCGTTCAGCATCTTTTTTGAGGTCGAAAGTCTTCGTTAGGACTGGGTGGCCTTTTCGCTTCACGATTGCCTGCCAGCGGTCATTGCGTTGTCGAATCGTTGCCATCACTACTCCAAGGGTGACAGCAGGGTGACAAACCGGTGTTGCGACGAACGGTGCAGGGGATAACTTGCTGATTTTCTTGATGAAGGGCGGTA
This sequence comes from Paraburkholderia bengalensis, assembly GCF_037126505.1. Classification (NCBI taxonomy): domain Bacteria; kingdom Pseudomonadati; phylum Pseudomonadota; class Betaproteobacteria; order Burkholderiales; family Burkholderiaceae; genus Paraburkholderia; species Paraburkholderia bengalensis. The sequence continues at coordinate 69,457 of NZ_JACFYJ010000009.1, read as the reverse complement.
GCTCAGCTGGGAGAGCGTCGCGTTCGCAATGCGAAGGTCGGGAGTTCGATCCTCCTCCGCGCCCCTCCCCCCCCGGGGAACTGTTTCCCCCAACCCCATTCCTACTCAACGTAAACCCTCACCCCCACCCCAGCGCCCGCCAGGCCCTGGCTTGCAAAACCGCAAGCCGCCGGAGAGCGCCAACCGAGCGCCAACATGTCCCCACAGCGTCCTCGCTCAATCGAAGTGGATTTTTTCCGTGGGATCGTGCTGATCGTGATCGTGCTGGATCACATCCCGGGAAGCGTGTTGCAGCATCTGATGCTGCATGCGTATGCGTTATGCGACTCCGCTGAAGTATTCGTCTGTCTGGGCGGCTACGCGTCGGCGGCGGCCTACGGCGCAGTGCTGAGCAAACGGGGCGAAAGGGCCGCCCACAACCGCTTCTACAAGCGCTGCTGGGAAATTTACCGGGCGTACCTGCTGACGGCGCTCCTCACGTTGCTGTCAGGCGCTATCCTGCAGCGCCTGCATCTGAATCAGCCGATGGTGAGTCTCACGGGCTGGCCCATGTTCTCGTCCGCTCCTGTCAAAGAAGCACTCGAAATCGCGACGCTAAGAAACCAGCCCTATCTGTCCAGCGTCCTGCCGATGTACGTCCTCTTCGCAATCACCGTCCCATTCGTCGTCCCGTTCGCGCGAAAATCCCCACTGAGCGCGCTGAGCCTGAGCATCGCCGTCTGGCTGGCCGCCGTCCCGTTAGCCAGACTCTTCGCGATCGACGACGTCAGCGACTGGGCTTTCAACCCCTTCGCCTGGCAACTGATGTTCGTCATCGGTATTCTGTGCCGTGAGCGCCCGGTGCCGGAGCATGTCCAGCAATCCAGAGCCGGCGGCTGCTTGACCCGACTCGCCATTGCAGCCGTGCTAGCCTTCGCCGTAGTCAAGCTGTTCATCCTGACCCAACCGCTGCCCGGCCACCTGAAACAGAACCTGTCGATCGAACGCGTGATCAATTTCCTCGCCATCGCCTGGCTTGCCGCCCGGCTCGTCAGCAACGGCTTCATCGCGAACCTCGCGCGCAAGGCGCCCGCCGTCGTCAAGGTCGGCCAGACGGGGCTGGTTTGCTTCGTCGGCGGCACGCTGATCTCGCTGATCGTCGACACGGCGACGCCCCACGGCCTGAGCGGCCTGAGCCACGGTCTCGCGGCGCTGGCGGGTGATTGTGTCGCGATCATCGCCGTACTGCTGCTCGCGCGGTTCTGGAACGAATGGAAAGGACCGACGCAGCCGCGCGCAGCCGTCAGCGGAGCCGACTGCCGATGAGACGCCGTATCGCAGGGCCGCGCGCGGCGCCGCGGCTCGCACGCGCTGCGCTGCATTGCGCCGCGGCAGGCGCCATCGGCGTGGCAACGACCACCACCACGGCCGCCCCCACGGCCACCCCCACGGCCGTTCCCAGCCCCGGCCAGACTCCGGCCGAATCTCAAGCCCAAAGCCAGAAGAAACCGCCGTTCGCCACGCGCTGCACGGATCTGGGCGGCCTTTGGCTCGACGCCGAAGTCATCGCGCTGCCCACGTACGGCGCGCACGTCGAAACCGCGACGCTGATCTCCGCGCAAACCCCCGGCAACGGCGCGGGCGAGTTCTGCCGGATCACGGGCGTCATCCGCGCGCTCAAGGGCACCACGCCCGACATCCGCTTCGACCTGAACCTGCCTCGCCGCTGGAACGGCCGCGCGCTGCAGGTGGGCGGCGGCGGCTATAACGGCACCGTCGTGACGGGCATCGGCGTCATGCCGTTCTCGCCGGTTCGTGCGCCGCTCGCGCAGGGCTACGTGACATTCGGCGACGACTCGGGCCACGTCGGCAATGCGGCGCTCGCGGTGTTCGGTCTGGTCGACGAAGCCGTGGTGAATTTCGGCTACGCGCATCTGAAGAAAACGCACGATGCGGCGCTCGCGCTGATCGTGCGCATGTACGGCCATCCGCCCGACCGGATGTATTTCGCGGGTGGCTCGACGGGCGGTCGCGAGGGCTACACGGTAATGCAGCGCTTTCCAGACGACTACGACGGTGTCATCGCCGATTCCCCCGCGCTGAATTTTTCGGGTGTCCGGCTGATCGGCGTGCGCATCGGTCAGGCGGAGTACGCGGCGCCCGGCGGCTTCGTCCCGCCGGCGCTGCTCGAGCGCGTCTATCAAAAGACACTCGAAGTCTGCGACAAGCTCGACGGCGCGGCGGACGGCATCGTCAGCGACGTCGCGCAATGTCGGCAGCGCGAAAGCGAAATCGTCGATGCGCTGCGCTGTCATCGCGGCACCTCCTACGCGCACGAAGGCGGTTGCCTGACGGACACGCAACTCGCCACGCTGCTCGTGCTACGCGACGGTCTCAGGCTGCCGTACAAGCTCGCGTACGACGTCGGCGGCTATGCTGGCTACAACGTCTTTCAGGGCACGCGCCTGAACGGCATGCTCGGACTCGGCCACGACGCCGCGCGTCAGGCATCGCCGACCTTCAACGGCAACGGCTATCTGTACGCGCAAGGCGACGGCTATATCCGCTATTTCGTCGCGCAGGACGCCACGTTCAATTCGATGAACTTCGACGTGCTGCATCCCGGCAAGTATCAGAAGCAACTGGTCGCGCTGTCGCAGACGATCGGCGCGATGAATCCGGACCTGAACCGCTTCATCGCAAGGGGCGGCAAGCTGATCACGCTGCAAGGTCTCGCCGACGAAGTCATCAGCCCCAACCAGACGATCGCGTATTACGACCGTCTGGTCGATCGCTACGGCGAAGCGCGCGTGAATGCGTTCATGCGTCTCTACATGGTGCCCGGCTTTCAGCACGGCGGCGGCGTGTTCATCCCGTCCGTCGATCTGCTCGGCGCGCTGGACGGCTGGGTGACACGCGGCGTCTCGCCCGAAACGCTGCTCGCCACCGACATCTCGCCTTCCACCAACGGCCGCTCGCGACCGCTGTGCCGCTATCCGATGTTTCCGCGCTACCTCGGCAGAGGCAATCTCAACGAAGCGAACAACTTCGTCTGCAGCGAGCCCTGAGCGCCGCTCTTGCGCGCAACGCATCCCGATGAACCGCGATGCAGACGTCACGCTGCAAGCGTCGCTCGCCTGTCGCGCAACGCACATTTGCGCCGACCTTTTTCTGCGCAATCGCGCCTCGCCCCTGTAGTATTTTGTCGATCGTGCGGCAAGTTGTTCGTAATTGTCATTATCGGCACGCTTTCCGGTAATGCTTTCGCGCATCAAGTGCGCACGAACAGTTTGCACGCAAACAATTCAGCAAAATTTACCTGGACTGTTCTCGGAGACCTTATGAACGCATCGAAAAGCTCGGCCCTCGTGGAGGTGCTGACGCGTCATCGCGACACCCTGCTCACGGACTGGTTGAATCAGCATCTATCGATCGCGTTGCGTCGCGGGTTGACCACGGAAGCGGAAATGAGCGACCAGTTCCGCAACTTCCTGAACATCTTCTCCGACACGCTCGCGAAGTCGGACACGCTCGACGCGAGCCGTCCCGAATGGGAGCCCGTGCGCGCGTTTCTCTCCGACATATCCGCGCACCGCGCGCGCCAGGGTTTCACGCCCGTTGAAACGGCAACCTTCGTGTTCTCGCTGAAACAGCCGCTCTATGCACGGCTGCGCGACGAATTCAGCACACAGCCGCAAGAGCTTGCCGACGTGAGCTGGACGGTGAATCTGCTGCTCGACGCGCTCGGCCTCTATACGACGGAAGTGTTCCAGCGCAGCCGCGAGGCGATCATCGCGCGCCAGCAGGAAGAACTGCTGGAACTGTCGACGCCCGTCGTGCAGTTGTGGGAAGGCATTCTCGCGCTGCCGCTGATCGGCACGCTCGATTCGGCGCGCACGCAGGTCGTGATGGAAAGCCTGCTGGAGAAGATCGTCGAGACGGGCGCGGCGATCTCGATCATCGACATCACGGGCGTTCCCACCGTCGACACGCTCGTCGCACAACATCTGCTGAAAACGGTCGCGGCCGCGCGTCTGATGGGCGCGGACTGCATCATCAGCGGCATTCGTCCGCAGATTGCGCAGACCATCGTGCATCTCGGCGTCGACCTCACCAACGTGATCACGAAGTCGACGTTGGCCGATGCGTTCGTCGTCGCGCTGCAAAAGAGCGGGTCGAGCATTGCGGCGCCCGCCGCCTGAGGTGCCGAATGGACCGCATTCCAATCCTGCGCTTGGGCGACTGCCTGATCGTCGCGATCCAGGTCGATATGCACGACCGTCTCGCCATCGCGCTTCAGGACGATCTGACCGAGCGCATCGTGAAAGACAAGGCGAAGGGCGTGCTGATCGACATTTCCGCGCTCGATATCGTCGATTCGTTCATCGGCCGCATGATCAGCAACACGGCCGCGATGGCGACGGTGCTCGACGCGCAGACGGTCGTGGTCGGCATGCAGCCGTCCGTGGCGATCACGCTGGTCGAGCTCGGACTGACGCTGACGGGCGTGCGCACGGCGCTCAACGTCGAACGAGGCATGGCGCTGCTCAAGCAGCGACAGCGCTGACGAACCGGGGCGCTCACACATGAACTCATTCGGCGTGGTGGTGACATCGACTGTCGAAGTCGGTCTGCGCTCGGATCAGGAGATCGTCAGGCTTCGCCAGATCGTGCGCGACGCAGCAATCGCGCAAGGCTTCTCGCTCGTCGACCAGACGAAGTTCGTCACGGCCGCGAGCGAACTGGCACGCAACACGCTTTTGTACGGCGGAGGCGGCGACGCGTCGCTGAGCGTGCTTCTCAACGGCACGCGCAAGGGGCTCAGGCTGACGTTCGTCGACCACGGCGCGGGCATTGCTGATATCGAACGCGCGTTGCAGGACGGCTACACGAGCGGCTCGGGGTTGGGACTCGGGCTCGGCGGCGCGCGGCGTTTGTGCGACGAATTTGAAATCCAGTCGGAACCAGGAAAAGGCACGACGGTGTCGATCACCAAATGGAAACTTCGCTGAGCGGTTTGCGCGGCATGCATGCGTCATTCGAAATCGCCGACGCAAGCAGCGTCGCGTTTGCGCGGCGCGGCGCGGGCGACGCCGCGCAAAAAGGCGCATTGAACGAAACGGATCTCGGCCGCGTCGCGCTGATCGTGACGGAGGCGGCGACCAACATCCTCAAGCACGCGCAGCACGGCGAACTGCTGGTGCGCACGCTGCCCGCCGACGCGGGCGGCATGCTCGCCGACGGCGTCGAGATCATCGCGATCGACAAAGGCCCCGGCATGCAGGACGTGCGGCTCGCGTTTCTCGACGGACGTTCGACGGCGGGCTCGCCGGGCACGGGGCTCGGCGCGATGCAGCGCCTCTCGGACGAGCTGTCGGTGTATTCGCAGCCGCGTCTGGGCACCGTGGTGCGCGCCGTCGTACGCGGCCGCGGCGGTAACGAGCGCGCGCCCGCGCGGGCGGGACAGGCGGCGGCCACGGACATCGGCGGCATATGCGTGCCGTATCCGGGCGAATCCGTGAGCGGCGACGCGTGGGGCATCGAAGCGGATCAGAACGGGCTGACGGTGACGGTCGCCGACGGCCTCGGCCACGGCCCCGACGCGCATGTCGCCGCCGCCAGTGCCGTCGATGTCGTGCGGCGGCGCGCGGGCCGTTCGCCCGCCGTGCTGATGGAGCTCGCGCACGCTGCGCTGCGGCCGACGCGCGGCGCCGCCGTGGCGATTGCCCGGCTCGATCTGACGCGCTCGCAACTGATGTTCGCGGGCACGGGAAATATCGCGGCGTCGGTGTTCAACGTCGGCAAGCCGGCGCTCGTCACGGGCGGCACGGCGGCCGCCGCGAGCGCAAGCAGCGCGGCCGACAGCGGGCGCAGCAGCTGGCAGCTGGTCTCGCGCAACGGCATCGTCGGTCACGCGATGCGCGATTCGCAGGAATTCGAAGTGACGTGGGCGCGCGACGCGATGCTGATCCTGCACTCCGACGGCATCGGCACGCGCTGGAATCTGGCTGCGTATCCGGGCTTGCATCTGCAGCCCTCGGTGGTGATCGCGGCTGTGCTGTATCGCGACTTCGCGCGCCGCCGCGACGACGCGACGGTAGTCGTCGTCAAGTCCGGGCGGTGAACGGGCGGCAGAACGGCCGACAAAAACGGGCGGAATACGACGCTAGCAGGCTGGACATGGGCGCCTCCGCGTGACTTCGGCGATGCCGTCGCAGGGGATCAGCGTAAACACTAAAGCGCCTGCTCCGATCGACAGCTATTGCATGGGACGAGAGTACATTTAGGCATGACGACGACCCCTATATTGCGCATCCGGCTCGAGGCCGAGCAAGACGTCGTGGCGGCGCGCCGCAAGGCCCGCTCGATTGCGGCGGGACTCGGCTTTTCGTCCCTCGACCAGACGCGCATCGCGAGCGCAGTCTCGGAGATCGCACGCAATGCGTTCGAATACGCGCACGGCGGCGAAGTGACATTCGCATTCGACGGCGAGTCGAGACCGCAGGCGCTGCTGATCGACATACGCGATAACGGGCCGGGCATCCGCGACCTCGAATCGGTGCTCGACGGCACGTACCGCTCTGCCACGGGCATGGGCTGCGGCATTTCCGGCAGCCGGCGGCTGATGGACCGCTGCGATATCGTGTCGTCGGCGGAGCGCGGCACGTCCGTGTCGATGACGCGCTATCTGCCAAACGACCGGCCGGAGATGCCGCTCACGGGTATCGACGTGATCATGCGCAGCCTCGGCCAGCAACACGCGCCGGGCACCGACGCGAAGCCCGCGGGCGCCGCCGCGCAAGGCTCGTTCTCCGAACTGCACGAGCAGAATCGCGAACTGCTGACGACGCTGACGGAACTGCGCGACCGTCAGGACGAACTCACGCGCCTCACGCACGAACTCGAGGCGACCAATCGCGGCGTGGTCGCGCTGTATGCTGAACTCGACGAACGCGCCGACGAACTGCGCCGCGCGGACACGATGAAGTCGCGCTTCCTGTCGAACATGAGCCATGAGTTGCGCACACCGCTCAGCTCCATCCGCGCGCTCGCGAATCTGCTGCTGAATCGCCTCGACGGCGATCTTTCGAGCGAGCAGGAACGCCAGGTGCTACTGATTCGCAAATCGGCCGAAGATCTATCCGAAATCGTCAACGACCTGCTCGATCTGGCCAAGATCGAGGCGGGGCGTACCGAGGTGAGCCCGGTCTGGTTCAAGGCCACGGGGCTGTTCGCGGCGCTGCGCGCGATGTTGGCGCCGCTTTTGACCGACCCGGCGGTGAAGCTGATTTTCGAGGACGCACAAGGTTTGCCACCCATCTTCACCGACGAAGCCAAGCTCACGCAGATACTGCGTAATTTTGTCTCCAACGCGCTCAAATTTACCGAGCGCGGGGAGATTCGCGTCGGCGCGCGCATGGAGCCGGACGGCGAGCACGTGACGTTCTTCGTGGCCGATACGGGCATCGGCATCGCGGAGGAGCACCAGCAAGTGATCTTCGAGGAGTTCGGCCAGGTGCAGAACCATCTGCAGCAGCGGGTCAAGGGGACGGGGCTCGGCTTGCCGCTGTGCCGCAAGCTCGCTGCGCTGCTCGGAGGCTATACGGGCGTGGACAGCAAGCCGGGCGTCGGCTCGAGGTTCTACGCGACGCTGCCGCTCCAGGCCGAAGCGTTCGTGCCGTCCAGCGCGGGCGAAACGAACGGTCCGTCCATCGCGCACGGAGGCGTCTCATGACGGTTGCCGCGCCGCTGATACTGAATGTCGACGACAACGACGGCGCGCGCTACGCGAAAACGCGCGTGCTTGTGCATGCCGGTTTCGAGGTGATCGAGGCGGCGACGGGGCAGGGCGCGCTCGATCAGGTGCGCGCGCACAAGCCCGCGCTGGTGCTGCTCGATGTGAAGCTGCCCGACATCAGCGGCATCGAGGTTTGCTCGATGCTCAAGCGTGATCCGCTGACGCGTCCGACGATGATCCTGCAGACCTCGGCGGCCGCGGTGCAATCGTTCGACAAGGTTCGCGCGCTCGACGGCGGCGCGGACAGCTATCTGACCGAGCCTATCGAGCCGTCGGAACTCGTCGCGAATGTGCGCGCGCTGCTGCGGCTGCATCGCGCGGAAGAAGCGTTGCGCGACGCCGACCGCCGCAAGGACCAGTTTCTCGCGACGCTCGCGCACGAGTTGCGCAATCCCCTTGCGCCGATCCGCAACGCCGTCGAGCTGATGGACCCGCGCTACCACGCGAACGAGGAAGCCGTGCGCGACGCGCGCATGATCGCGCGCCGCCAGGTCGAGCATTTGAGCCGGCTGGTCGACGATCTGCTCGACGTATCGCGCATCACGCACGGCAAGATCGCGTTGCAGATCGAATGCGTCGATGTCGCGGCCGCCGTCGCGACGGCCGTCGAGGCGAACCAGCCGTCCATCACCAAGAAGCAGCACACGCTGCGCGTGAACGTGCCCCGCGAGCCCAGCGCAATTCGCGGCGACGCCATTCGCGTCGCGCAGGTGATCAGCAATCTTCTGTCGAATGCATCGAAATACACGCCGGAGGGCGGCGTGATCGAACTCGATGTCGGCGAAGGCGATGGCCGCGTGACGGTCCGCGTGCGCGACAACGGCATCGGCATCCCGCCCAACGAACTCGCCGACGTGTTCAATCTGTTCATGCAGTCTGAAGATTCCCTCGCGCGCTCCGAAGGCGGGCTCGGCATCGGACTGTCGCTTGCGAAGACGCTGAGCGAATTGCACGGCGGCACGATCGAGGCGTTTTCGGCCGGGCTCGGCATGGGCTCCGAATTCGTCGTGACGCTGCCGATGGCGGTGCGGGAAAGCCCCGCGCAGAAAAGCCCGGCGGCGGCGGGCGCAGCGCAACCCGGCACGGACGCAGCCGGCGCCGTCGCGCGCGATGAAGCAGCGCGGTCGCCCGACGCGCCACTCGCCGACGACGCGCACCGCGCCTCGCCTGCGGGAGGTTCGGGCGCGAGGCGTCGCGTGATGGTGGTCGACGACAGCGTCGACGGCGCGGAGTCGATGTCGATTCTGCTTGAAATGCTCGGCCACGACGTGCGCGTGATGTACGACGGCGCGGCGGCGATTGCGACGGCGAGCGAGTTCAGGCCGGACGTGGTGCTGCTCGACATCGGCTTGCCGGGCATCGACGGTTATCAGGTCGCACGCGCGTTGCGCGCCGAGCCGGCGACGTCGGGCGCATTGCTGATCGCGCTGACGGGTTACGGACAGGAAAGCGACCGGCAGCGCACCCGCGACGCGGGCTTCGACCATCATCTGGTGAAACCGGCTTCCCTCGACGACATCGAGCGCGTGATCGCGGCGGACGGCGCGGGCGGCGTGCCGCGCAATCCCGGCGCGCCGGTGCGGTCGGACGTGACGGAATGAGCGGAGGGCGAGTTGCCAGCGGCGCGTGGAATCGGCATGTTGAACAGACGGCAGGCGCCACCGGAGAACAGCGCGAACCGGTAACGACAGGGAGCAAACGCGCGGTCAGTACGGCGGGACATTTGAGGTTGCGTCGATGAAACCGGACAACACGATGACGGGCGCGGCCCCTGAGGCGGACGCGGCGCTCGCAGGCGGCATGGCGGCCAGTTTCCTTGCTGGCGGCGGCGAGATGGGCGCGCTGATACGCTCGTACGACTGGCGCGCGACGGCGCTCGGCGCGCCGCAGGACTGGCCGCAGAGCCTGAAGACGGCGATCCGCATCATGCTCACGTCGCGCCAGCCGATCTGGATCGGCTGGGGGCCGGACCTGATCTTCTTCTACAACGATCCGTACCAGTCGATCATCGGCGGCAAGCATCCCGCCGCGCTCGGGCAGCCGACGTCGATCGTGTGGCGCGAAATCTGGAGCGAGATCCAGCCGCTGCTGCAGACGGCGCTGACGGGTATCGAAGGCACCTTCACCGAGCAGAAGCTCCTGATCATGGAGCGCAACGGCTACCCGGAAGAAACCTACTACACGTTTTCGTACAGCCCCGTACCCGACGACCACGGCGGCACGGGCGGCATCATCTGCGCGAACAGCGAAGATACCGCGCGCATGCTCGGCGAACGGCAGTTGCGGCTGCTGCGCGAAATCGGCGCCGCGACGCGCGACGCGCTGACGTGGCGCGACGTCTGCGAAGACAGCATGCGCGCGCTCGAGAGCGACCCGCACGACATCACGTTCGCGCTTTTCTACGAGGTCGAGCCGGGCGGCACGGTTGCGACGCTGGCGGCGCATTGCGGCATCGCGGCCCGTCATCCCGCCGCGCCGCATACCATCGACGCCGCGCAAGATTCCCCGTGGCCGTTCGCGGATGTATTGCGCAGCCAGCAGCTTGCCGTCGTGACCGATCTGACGGAGCGCTTCGACACGCCGCTGCCGTCGGGCGCATGGCAGCGGCCGACCGCGCAGGCGGCCGTGCTGCCCGTGCAGCCGTCGGGCGAAGCAGGACGCAGCGGCGTGCTGGTGGTGGGTCTGAATCCGTACCGGCTCGTCGACGACAGCTACCGCTCGTTTCTCACGCTGACCGCGCGTCAGATCGGCGCGGCGCTCGGCTATGCCGCCGCATACGAAGAAGAGCGGCGGCGCGCCGAAGCGCTGGCCGAAATCGATCGCGCGAAGACGACGTTCTTCTCGAACATCAGCCACGAGTTCCGCACGCCGCTCACGCTGATGCTGGGGCCGCTCGAAGAAATGCTGGCGAAGCCCGACACCAGTGCCGAGGACCGGCTGCTGGTCGAGGTCACGCATCGCAACGGCCTGCGGCTGCTGAAGCTCGTGAACGCGCTGCTCGACTTTTCGCGCATCGAGGCGGGCCGCATCGAAATCCATCCGCAGCCGACCGATCTCGCCGCGTTCACGGCGGATCTCGCGTCGCTGTTCCGCTCGGCGATCGAGTCGGCGGACATGACACTCGAAGTCGATTGCGAGCCGCTGCCGCAACTCGTGCCCATCGACCGCGAGATGTGGGAAAAGATCGTGCTGAACCTGCTGTCGAACGCGTTCAAGTTCACGCTCGCGGGCACCATTTCTGTCAGCATGAAAACGACGGATGGCGGCGGCATCGAGCTGTGCGTCGCCGATTCGGGCATCGGCATTCCGGCCCACGAGGTCCCGCGGCTGTTCGAGCGCTTTCATCGCGTCGAAGGCGCGATGGGCCGCTCGGTCGAGGGCAGCGGCATCGGGCTCGCGCTCGTCAGCGAACTCGTGCGTCTGCACGGCGGCACGATTCACGTCGAAAGCGAACTGGGCAAAGGCTCGCGCTTCAGGGTCGTGCTGCCGCCCGCCGCCCCTGTCGCCCCCGGCGCGCCTGTCGATGCAGCGCCTGTCGACGCAGCGCGCGGCGCACCCGGCGACGCCCCGCGCGCCATCACGAGCGCGAACGCGCAAAGCTATATCGACGCGGCGATGCGCTGGCTGCCCGACGCGCAAAATCCCGCCGACGCCGACGACGCGAGCACGCTTCCCGCGCCAGGCACCGCGACGGATGGCGCACAGGAAGGCGTCGCGGCGGGCAGGCTGCTGGTCGTCGACGATAACGCCGATCTGCGCGACTACATGCGGCGCATCCTGACGGCGGCCGGCCACGAGGTGCACGTTGCCGCCGACGGCGAAGATGCGCTCGCCGCCGCACGCAAGCTGGCACCTGAGCTGATCGTGTCCGATGTGATGATGCCGAAGCTCGACGGCTTCGGCCTGCTGCGCGAACTGCGCGCCGACGAAGACTTGCGCGAGACGCCCGTGCTGCTGCTGTCCGCGCGCGCGGGCGAAGAAGCGAAGGTGGGCGGTCTCGAATCGGGTGCCGACGACTATCTGATCAAGCCGTTCGCGGCGCGCGAGCTGCTCGCGCGCGTGGCGGGCAATCTGCAGCTCGCGCGTTTGCGGCGCGAGACGGGCAACCGGCTGCGCGACGAATCGCGCACGCTCGAAATTCTCAACCGCGTCGGCACGGCGGTGGCGGCGGAGCTCGATCTGAACCGCGCGGTGCAGGTAGTCGTCGATGCCGCGACCGAACTCACGGGCGCCGCGTTCGGCGCGTTCTTCTACAACGTGCAGGACGATCAGGGCGGCAGCTACATGCTGTACGCGCTATCGGGCGTGCCGAAGGACAGCTTCTCGAAGTTCCCGATGCCGCGCAACACGGCCGTGTTCGCGCCGACATTTTCGGGCGAAGGCATCATGCGCTCCGACGACATCACGAACGATCCGCGCTATGGCCGCAATCCGCCGCATCACGGCATGCCCGACGGGCATCTGCAGGTGCGCAGCTATCTCGCCGCGCCCGTCGTGTCGCGCACGGGCGAAGTGCTCGGCGGGCTGTTCTTCGGTCATCCCGTGCCGGGCGTGTTCACCGCGCGCGCCGAGCGTCTCGTCGAAGGCATTGCCGCGCAGGCCGCGACGGCTATCGACAACGCGCGTCTCTATCAGGCCGCGCAGCGCGAAATCGCTGAGCGCACGAAGGCGGAAGAGGCGCTGCGCGAACTGAACGAAACGCTCGAGGCGCGTGTGGTCGAAGCCGTCGCGGATCGTGACCGTCTGTGGGAATTCAGCGAAGACCTGCTGGTGGTGGCGAGCTTCAATGGCCAATTGCAGCGCGTGAGCCCGTCATGGACGCGCGTGCTCGGTCACGACACGCGCTGGCTCACGCTGCAGTCGTACTACTCGCTGATCCATGCCGACGACCGCGCGATGGTCGAAGCGCAACTCGACGACCTGCGCCGCACGCGCGTGCCCGTGCGGCACGAAAACCGTCTCAGGCACATCGACGGCTCGTGGCGCTGGATTGCGTGGACGCTTTCGCTCGATCCCGATACCGCGCGCATTCACGGTGTCGGGCGCGACGTGACGAACGACCGCGAAACGCAGGAAGCGCTGCGTCACGCCGAAGAGGCGCTACGCGTCGCGCAGAAGATGGAAGCGATCGGCAAGCTGACGGGCGGCGTCGCGCACGACTTCAACAATCTGCTGCAGGTGATCGGCGGCAATCTGCAGCTGCTCGCCGACGACGTCGTCGGCGAAGAGCGGCCCGCGCGGCGCGTGCGCAACGCGCTCGCGGGCGTGGCGCGCGGCGCGAAGCTCGCCTCGCAGCTGCTCGCGTTCGGACGCCGGCAGCCGCTCGCGCCGAAGGTGGTGAACCTCGGGCGCTTCGTGCGCGGCCTCGACGACATGCTGCGCCGCGCGCTCGGTGACGGGATCGAGATCGAGACGGTCGTGTCGGGCGGACTGTGGAATACGCTGGTCGATCCGTTCCAGGTGGAAAACGCGCTGCTCAATCTGGCCATCAACGCGCGCGACGCGATGGACGGCCACGGCAAGCTCACTATCGAAGCAGGCAATGCATCGCTCGACGATTCCTACGCAAAACGTCACGCGGACGTGACGCCCGGCCAGTACGTGATGGTCGCTGTCACCGATACGGGCTCGGGCATGTCGGCCGATGTGCAGGAGCATGTGTTCGAGCCGTTCTTCACGACGAAGCCCGAAGGCCAGGGCACGGGGCTTGGCCTGAGCATGGTGTACGGCTTCGTCAAGCAGTCGGGCGGCCACGTGAAGATCTACAGCGAGCCTGGCCACGGCACGACCATCCGCCTGTATCTGCCGCGCGTTCGCGACGAAGAAGATCTCGAAACGGATATCGACGCCGGTCCCGCGAAGGGCGGCAGCGAAACGATCCTCGTCGTGGAGGACGACGAAGATGTGCGCACGACGGTGGTCGAGATGCTGGCGTCGCTCGGCTATCGCGTGCTGAAGGCGAAGGACGCGCAAAGCGCGCTCGCGATCGTCGAGAGCGGCGTGCCCATCCATCTGCTGTTCACGGATGTCGTGATGCCCGGCCCGCTGCGCAGCACCGAACTCGCGCGCAAGGCGCGCGAGCGGCAGCCGGGCATCGCGGTCCTGTTCACGTCGGGCTATACGGACAACGCGATCGTGCATGCGGGGCGGCTCGACGAAGGCGTCGAGCTGCTGAGCAAGCCGTATTCGCAGGAAGCGCTCGCGCGCAAGATCCAGCACGCGCTGCGCCTGCAGTACGCGCGGCCCGACGACGGGGTGACGTTGCACGCAGAAGACTCGCAGACGGTGAAGTTCGTCGACCGGCACAGCAACGAGACCTTCGAGGCGATCCGTCACCTGCGCATCCTGTTCGTCGAGGATGACGAGCTGGTGCGCGTGAGCACGGCGGAACTGCTGCGCACGTTCGGGCTCGACGTCGTCGAAGCGGCCACGGCGGCGCAGGCGTTGCAGATGACGGACAGCCTGCCCTTCGACGTGCTGCTCACTGACGTCGGACTGACGGACGCTTCGGGCGTCGATCTGGCCATCGAGGCGACGGCGCGCCAGCCCGCCATGTGTGTGATCTTCGTGACGGGCGCCGAGGCCGCGATGTCGCCGCAGCAGCGCGCGCAACTGCGCGACGCCGCGCAGTTGCGCAAGCCCTACGATCCCCTCGACCTGATCGACGCGCTGCAAGCGTGCGCCGGGGAGCGGCGGCGCACGCAGTAGGTGGGTCGTTCGTCGACCGCGTGGTTCGATTAATTTTATCCGGGCAATATTGCTTTTTCTATTTATACCCGGATAAAATGCGCGCATCGACATTGATGATGCGAGACATCATGACCACGAATCACATGGCAACCTGCACCGCTTTCGAAGGCGTCCGGCGCCTGGCGTCAGGTGAACTCAAAGGCGTCGCGCTGGCCGCCAGAGCCGCGATCGAGCGCGATGCCGGCGCGTCCGTGCTGATCTTCGACGACGAAACCAGCCGCCCCATCGACCTCGATTTGCGCGGCTCGGAGCGCGACGTGCTCGCAAGGCTCGCGGACCGCGCAGCCGGCAGCGCGCCGTCAACGGAAGACGCGGGCGAGGCGCCTTCGGCATCGCGCGGGCGCGGACGGCCGAAGCTCGGCGTCGTCGCGCGCGAGGTGACCTTGCTGCCCAGACATTGGAACTGGCTGAACGAACAGCCGGGCGGCGCATCGGTGGCGCTGCGCAAGCTGGTCGACGCAGCACGCATCGCGAGCGAGGGGAAGGACCGCATGCGCCGCGCGCAGGAATCGGCGTACCGGTTCATGACGGCGATGGCGGGCGATCTGGCGGGCTACGAAGAAGCGACCCGCGCGCTGTACGCGAACGACGCCGCCCGCTTCGACGCAATGACGGCCGCATGGCCCGCCGACGTCCGTGATCACACGCGCAAGCTGGCGGCGCCTGCATTTAGCCAGGACGTTGCCCGCAACGGGTGACGCGTTTGACCCGCGAGGCGCGGCGAAAATCGACAGGCGAAAAAAAAACCGCTCATGCCGGGGAGCATGAGCGGAAAGTCGGAGAGTTACAACATCGCTTGCGCTACTCAAAATCGGGGTCACGCAGCCCATCAAGTGTAGAGAGCGCGGCATGCGCTCCGATATCAGAAAACTCCCAAAGCAGACTTCATTGCAAAAAACCTCATGCCGGCTTCCTTATGCCCGGCATCCGTTCATCAAGTCCGCGTCACGCACGCCGTAAAGCCTTGCAGCCCGCGGCCTGCGATGCCTGCGAGTCGACCCGTCGCTGAACGGCTGATGAACTGTCGAGGATCACACGATGAAGTGGTTTGACCGCATGACTGTCTGGAAGAAGTTGCTGATCGCGTTCGCGATCGTGATCGGCTTTGGCGTCGCGGTGGGCGCGGCGGGCCTGTCGGCGCTCGCGTCGATGCACGGCATCACCGAAGCCATTTCGAGCCGGCACATGGACGGCCTCTACTGGATGGAAGAGGCGAACCGCTACAAGATCGACACCGATCTCGACGCCGCCAATCTCGGCTATGCGCCCGACGAAGCCGCGCGCCAGAAGCTCAAGGACGACATCGTCGCGTCGCTGAGGAACATGCACGACGGATACGCGCGCTATCGCACGACCATCGCGGGCAACGACGGGCAAGCGCTCTACGACGACGTGCTGCGTAAGACGGCAGCATGGGAAGCCATCGTGCATCAGCAGATCGGGCTGCAGCCCGTGCCCGCCGGCGTCGACAACGCCGAACTCGTGCGGCGCGCGATTGCCGCGAGCGAGGCGTTGCGCGACAGCATCGTCGGCTGATCGATCACGCGCGAGCAGCTGCGCGAGCAGCGCGAGCAGCGCGAGCAGCGCGAGCAGCGCGTGCTGCGCGCGCTGGTGCTGGCGTCGGTGGCGGCGGGCGCGGCGCTCGCCTGGCTGATCGCGCGGCGCCTTACGCGCCAGCTCGGCGGCGAGCCGGACTACGCCGCGCAGATCGCAAACCGCATCGCCGCGGGCGATCTGGCCGTGCGCGTCGAGACGGAACCCGGCGACACGGCGAGTCTGCTGCACGCGCTGGCGAACATGCGCGGGCAACTGGCGTCGATCGTCGGCAGGATCAGCGAGTCGAGCGAATCGATCCTGCTCGCGTCGGGCGAGATCGCGCAGGGCAACACCGATCTGTCGCAGCGCACGGAAGAGCAGGCGGCGTCGCTGGAAGAAACGGCGGCGACGATGGAGCAGCTGACGGCAACCGTGCGGCAGAACGCCGACAACGCGCAGCAGGCGGGCGGCGTCGCGCGCGGGGCGTCGGAGGTGGCGGCGCGCGGCAGCGGCCTGGTCGGCGACGTGGTCGAGACGATGCGCGAACTCGCGGCGGGTTCGAAGCGGATGACGGACATCATCGGCGTGATCGAAAGCATCGCGTTCCAGACCAACATCCTCGCGCTGAACGCGGCCGTCGAAGCCGCGCGCGCCGGCGAGCAAGGCCGCGGCTTCGCCGTCGTCGCGGGCGAGGTGCGCGCGCTCGCGCAACGCAGCGCGGTGTCGGCCAAAGAGATCAAGGAGCTGATCGAAAACTCGACCTCGCGCGTCGACAGCGGCGCGCGGCTCGCCGAGCGCGCGGGGAGCACGATGGCGGAAGTCACGCAGGCCGTGCAACGGATGACGGACATCATGGCTGACATCTCGGCGGCTTCGGGCGAGCAGAGCACGGGCATCGAACAGGTGAACCGCGCCGTCGCGCAGATGGACGAAGTCACGCAGCAAAACGCGGCGCTCGTCGAAGAGGCGGCTGCGGCGGCGGGCGCAATGGCCGATCAGGCGAGGCATCTGAAGACGGCCGTCGCCGTGTTTTCGCTTTGATACTTTGATACAACACTTGCCGCGCATCGATGCGCACGGGCATTTTGCGCGGCTTGTCATGGGCAAGCGCTCTCCGTAAACTCGCGCGTAGTTCAAGAATCCCATCCTGGACCGCGCCGCCTCGAGGTCCGACCACGCGTCCGGCCACGGCGGCGTCACCACACAAACGCCAATAGAGGAGAACCCCCCGCGATGGCCGATTCCTGGTTTCCGCGCTGGCGCGTCCAGCCGGCGAGCGTCGAAGGGCGCGTCGTCAATACCGACGAGCGCCTGCCGTTTCCGCAAATGCTCGCGATGGGCATTCAGCACGTCGTCGCGATGTTCGGCTCGACCGTGCTCGCGCCGCTGCTGATGGGCTTCGATCCCAACCTGTGCATATTCATGTCGGGTATCGGCACGTTGCTGTTTTTCGTGCTGGTCGGCGGCCGCGTGCCGAGTTATCTGGGTTCGAGCTTCGCGTTCATCGGTCTCGTGATCGCGATCACGGGCTACACGGGACACGGCCCGAACCTGAACATTCCCGTCGCGTTGGGCGGCATCATCGCGTGCGGCGTGACCTACATCGTGATCGGCTTCATCGTGTCGGCCATTGGCACGGCGTGGATCGAAACGCTGATGCCGCCCGTCGTGACGGGCTCCATCGTCGCGGTGATCGGCCTGAATCTCGCCCCCATCGCGGTGAAGGGCGTGAGCGGCAGCGCGTTCGAATCGTACATGGCGCTCGTCACGGTGCTGTGCGTCGGCGGCGTGGCCGTGTTCGCGCGCGGCATGGTGCAGCGTCTGCTGATTCTCGTCGGGCTGCTGATCGCCTACGTGATCTACGCAATCGTCACCAATGGCATGGGCATGGGCAAGCCGGTCGATTTCTCGATCGTCGCAAACGCGCCGTGGTTCGGCATGCCGCATTTCACGTCGCCCGTGTTCAACGGCCAGGCCATGGCGCTGCTCGCGCCCGTCGCGGTGATTCTCGTCGCGGAGAATCTCGGCCACATCAAGGCCGTCAGCGCGATGACGGGACAAAATCTCGACGGCTACATCGGCCGCGCATTCATCGGCGACGGCATCGCGACGGTGGTGTCCGGCTTCGCGGGCGGCACGGGCGTGACGACGTACGCGGAGAACATCGGCGTGATGGCCGTGACGCGCATCTACTCGACGCTCGTGTTCGTGATCGCCGCCGTGATCGCGCTGATTCTCGGCTTCTCGCCGAAGTTCGGCGCGGTGATCCAGACGATTCCCGGCCCCGTGCTGGGCGGCGTGTCGATCGTCGTGTTCGGGCTGATCGCGGTGACGGGCGCGCGCATCTGGGTGGTGAACAAGGTGAACTTCTCGGACAACCGCAATCTGATCGTCGCCGCCGTGACGCTCGTGCTCGGTGCGGGCGATTTCTCGCTGAAGTTCGGCGGCTTCGCGCTCGGCGGCATCGGCACCGCGACGTTCGGCGCGATCATTCTTTACGCGCTGCTTCGCCGTAAAGGTCCGCAAGAGCCCGCTGTCTGACGCGGCGTTTCAGTACGGAGCCGGCGCATCAACATGGCGCTGGCTCCCTTCCGCATCACCCTCACTTCTTTCCCATGCCGCGCGTCAGCAGCGCGGTTTCCGTCAGGTCCACCTCGCGCATCAGCTTGTTCAGCGTGTCGTCGTTGATGAACTGCTGGCCGCGCAAGTCGAGCAGCGCCGCGCGTTCGGCGCGCATGGCGGCGAGCTTCATCTGGAACTCCAGCATCTCGCTGCGCCGCGCGTTCGCGGCGGGCTCCTTGTCGTCGTCGAGCGTCGCGAGCCGGCGACGGTAGATGCCCATCACGCGTGCCGTCACTTCGGCGGCGCGCGCGGAATCCGCTTCGTCGAGATCGGCGGTCGCGCGCTGCTGATAGTCGTCGATTGCGCGAATCGCCGACTGCGCGGCCTGAATGCGCGCGGCGCGTTCTTCGGCGGCATGCGGATCGGCACGGCGGCGCGCGCCGTTCATCAGAAGCGGCAAGCCGATCACAGCGACGACGAGCGACGCGAGTATCACACCTGACGCAATGAAGATCGCGGTATCGCGTCCGGGCAGCGGCTGTCCGTTCGACAGCGCGACGGGCAGCGACAGCACGCCCGCGAGCGTCACCGCGCCGCGCACACCCGCGATCGTCGTGAGCGACACGGTGCGCAGGCCGGGCACCGCGTTCGCGACGCCGTGCTTCGCCGCGCCGCGGCTCGAGAACCAGCGCAACAGCCACACCCACACGAAGCGCAATGCGTAGAGCGCGAGCAATACAGCCGCGACGTAGAAGATGAGCCGCAGCTCCGAGCCGCTCGCTTCCGCGTGCGCATCGAGCAGCGCGCTGCCGATGATGTGCGGAAACTGCAGCCCGAGCAGAATGAACACCATGCCGTTGAAGATGAACTCGATCATCGTCCACGTAACGCTGGCGCGCACGCGCGCCGACGCCGGGCTCGTGCGCGTGAATGCCGACGAATTCATCGTCATGCCGCCCGCGACGGCAGCGAGAATGCCCGAGAAACCGAAGTGCTCGGCGAACAGATAGGCGGCAAACGGAATCAGCAGCGTCATCACGACGCCGGGCGCGGGGTCGCCTTCTTCGGTGAGATTGAGGATGCGCGTGGACGCATAGCTGAAGAGCCACGCGACAGCCGCGCCCGTCGCGAGTCCGCCGAGCGCGATGATGACGAAGCTCACCGACGCGTCGCGCAGCGAGAACACGCCCGTCAACGCGGCGGCAATCGCGAACTTCAGCGCGACGAGACCCGACGCGTCGTTCATCAGCGCCTCGCCTTCGAGGATATGCATCAGATGATCGGGCAGCCGGTTGCGTCCCACGATGCCCGACAGCGCGACGGCGTCGGTCGGCGACAACACGGCCGCGAGCGCGAACGCGACGGGCAGCGAGATCGACGGCACGATGGCGTGAACGAAGTAGCCGACGGCGACGACCGTCATGAACACGAGGCCGAGCGCGAGCATCAGGATCGCGCGGCGCTGCATGAAGAACTCGCGCTTCGGCATGCGCCAGCCGTCCGCGAACAGCAGCGGCGGGATGAACAGCATCATGAACAGTTCGGGATCGAAGGTGACGTGCAGCGAAAGACGCGGCCACGCAAGCAGTGCGCCGAACACGATCTGCACGAGCGGCAAGGGCAGCCTGAACGGCGCGAGCCGTACGACGATGCCCGACGCAGCAACGGCCAGCAGCAGGATCAATACGGTAAAGACGATATCCATCTGAAGCGGGATGTGGGGAAAGAAGCACTGACGCGCGACGAACAGAGCGACACTACAAGTCTGCGTCACGCAGCGCGAAGCGCCGCGTTGGAAAGCCATGCGGCGCACCGGTAGGCCGAAGTGTAGCCCGATCGAACGAACGCGCGCCGCAGAGGTTGCAAGTCGCCCGAAAGCTGCGCGCACCGTTGCGGTGCGGAAAACGCCCTCGCGCGACGCATACGCTCTCGGCGCGGTGCAGCCCTCGATGCAAATTTCGAGGATACGTGCGCCTTCGTGCGCATGGAGCTTGCTTAACAGCTGTCGATAACGCACATTTCGAGGACGGCGCACGCGTGCCAGACGCGCTGCGCGCGCCGTGACGCTTGCGTGAGAGGACTGCATGACCATTGCGCAACAGGAAAGAACAGCGGTGCCGCACGGCTTCGAACTCAGCATGACTTCGGGCCTGCAGCGCTATTCGGTACAACATGGCGAACTGACGCTCACGAGCGTCTTCCAGCCGATCTTCAGCCTGTCGCACATGCGTGCCGTGGGCTACGAGGGCTTGCTTCGCGCGCACGACGCTTTTGATCGCGTCGTGTCGCCCATCGACGTGTTCGGCCACGCAGCGCGCGTCGGCGACGTGCTGCAGGTCGACCGGCTCGCGCAGTCGCTGCATCTCGAGAACTTCAAGGTGCTCGGCGCCGAGCGCGAGTGGCTGTTTCTCAACGTGCATCCGGGCGTGCTGATCGACTCGTATCATTCGGCCGCGCTGCTCGCCAATCTGAAGCGGCTGAATCTGTCGCCGCGCCGCATCGTGCTCGAGGTGCTCGAGCAGAGCGCGCAGGACATCGACCGTCTCGCCGATGCCGTGCGCCAGTTTCGCGAGCGCGGCTTTCTGATCGCGCTCGACGATTTCGGCGCGGGCCATTCGAACATCGAGCGCATCTGGCAACTGAACCCCGACATCGTGAAGCTCGATCGCATCATGCTGTCGCACGCGTCGCACCGCGCGGACGTCGCGTCGATCCTGCCGGGGCTCGTGGCGCTGCTGCACGAGGCGGGCAAGCTGGTGCTGATCGAAGGCGTGGAGACGGAGCACGAAGCGCAGATGGCGCTCGAATGCAATGTCGATTTCGTGCAGGGCTTTTATTTCGGGCGTCCGCATCCGGGGCTGGCCGACGCGCCGCATGCGGCTGAGTGCATCGGCGAGCTGACCGAGCGGTTCCAGAAGCAGACGGAAGAGCGCGAGCGGCGGAGGGCGTCGCGGATCGCGCCGTACATTCGCGCCTTCGAGCGGGCAGCCGAGCGGCTTGCGGCGGGTGAGCTGCTCGACGAAGTGTGCTGGAATTTCCTCGCGCTCGATCACGCCGCGCGCTGCTATCTGCTCGACGAAAAGGGCCGGCAGGCGGGGCGCAACGTCGTGCTGCGCGCGGACCGCGCGTCGCACGAAACGCGCTTTCTGCCGCTCTCCGACGCGCAGGGCGCGAACTGGCTGCGGCGCCCGTATTTCCGCGCCGCGATCGACGCGCCCGAGCGCGTGCATGTCACGCGGCCGTATCTGTCGATCAACGAGGCGGTGCCGTGCGTGACGCTATCCGTGGCAACGCTGATCGGCAATCGCATGTGCGTGCTGTGCGGCGATATCGACTGGTTCGAGGAGCCGCACTTCTGAGATCATGTCGGTCCTCCTCACCACTTGATCCCTGACATGAAAACAGAACGCGTGCTGCTCGAAGTCATCGCGACGACGCCCGCCGATGCGCACGCTGCCGCGCGCGGCGGCGCGGACCGTCTCGAACTCGTCACCGCGATGGGCGAGGGCGGATTGACGCCGAGCATCGGCATGATGGAAGCCGTGGCGGCGGCCGTCGATATTCCCGTGAACGTGATCGTGCGGCCGCATAGCCGCTCGTTCGTCTACGATGCCGACGACCTTGCCGTGATGCTGCGCGACGTGCGCGCGGCGAAGCGGGCGGGCGCGAATGCCGTCGTGATCGGCATGCTGACGACGTCGCGCGAAGTGGATCGCGAGAGCCTGAAGCGTGTGGTCGACGCCGCCGACGGCATGCCCATCACGTTTCATCGCGCGTTCGACGAAACCCGCGATCTGCACGAAGCGTTCGATGTCCTGCTGGGTTTCGATGCTGTCACGAACGTGCTGACGTCGGGCGGCAAGGCTTCCGTGCTCGACGCGGCGGCCCGGATCGAGGCGTTGGTGACGCGCGCGAGCCTGTCGCATTGCACGGTGCTGGCGGGCGCCGGATTGACCGTGGACCGTGTCGCGGACTTCGTGTGCGCGACGCGTGTGACCGCGGTTCACTTCGGTTCGGGCGTGCGCGTCGGCGGCAACGGTTTGGCTCCCGTCGACGAAGACCAGGTCCGACGCGTGCGGAGTCTGCTGGACGCCGTGTGAGCGTCGTCGGCGTGTGCCGTGTGCATGGATCGCTCTTTGCACGGCACACGCTTTCATCCATCACGTCATTTCGCCACGACGACGGGAATGCCCCGCAACGTACCCGCGCCCTTCGCTTCTTCCAGCGCCTGCTTGACCGCGGTGCCCGTCGCCGCGTCGATATGCAGACGCGCGGCCAGTTCGCGCTCGCTACGTTTCACTGCCGCGAGGTTCGCCAGCTTCACGTGTCCATAGCCGCGCACGCGTGCAGGCAGATCGGCGAGCCTGACGATGTCGTCGGCCGTGACGTTGTTCAGCATGGCGAACGCGCGCTGCATGGTCGTTTCGTAGTCTGCGGGCAACTCGCGCTCCATCCGCCGCTCGACGGTGCGGCCGAACGGATCGAGCATCGTGCCGCGCAGCCCGCGCCATTTCGCCATCACGCCGAACACGGGCCACATCCATTGACCGAAGGTTTTCTTCTGGGGCTTCGCGCCGTGGCGGGCGCGTGAAATGGTCGGCGGCGCGAGATTGAACTTCACGCCGAAGTCCTTGCCCGCCACGCCTTCGAATTGCGCTTCGAGCGCCGCGCGGAACGCGGGATCACTGTGCAGACGCGCGACTTCATATTCGTCTTTCACGGCGAGCAGACGATAGAAAGTGGTGGCGACCGCGCGGCTCAGGCGGCCCTCATGCGCCTTTTCGAGCTTGCGCTCCGCCCGACGCGCCGCATCGACCAGCGCGCGATAACGCTGCACGTACGCCACGCCACCGTAGGCCGACAGACGCGCCTCGCGATCCGCGATCAACGCATCGAGCGTTTCCAGCGATGCAGCGGGCTTCGCGGCATGACGCTGCGTCCACAGCGCTTCGAGTCCGACGGGATCGGCGGCCGCCATGCGTCCGATCGAAAACGCCAACTGGTTCATCTGCACGGCAACGTTGTTCAGTTCGATCGCGCGCATCATTGCGGCGAACGACACGGGCACGAGACCCAACTGCCACGCAAAGCCGAGCATCAGGATATTCGCGCCGATCGTATCGCCGAGAAAACGCGTCGCGAGGGCTTGCGCATCGCACGACGACATGCGCTCTTCGCCAGCGGCGTGGCGCATCTTGTCGAGCAGGGCATCGGCGTGCAGATTTGCGTCCGGGTTCTGCACAAACGACGCGTTCGGAATCGCATGCGTGTTCACGACGATGCGCGTGCGCCCATGCCGCACTGTCTGCAATGCATCCGCGCTCGCGCCCACGACCATGTCGCACGCGAGCAGCACGTCGGCCTGCTGCGTATCGATGCGCACCTGATTGAGCCACTCGTCGCGCGCGGCGAAACGCACGAACGACAGCACCGAGCCGCCTTTCTGAGCAAAGCCCATGAAATCGAGCACCGACGCGCTCTTGCCTTCGAGATGCGCGGCCATGCTGATCAGCGCGCCGACCGTCACGACGCCCGTGCCGCCAACGCCTGTCACGAGGATGTCGTACGGCGCGGCGTCGAGTTGCGTCGCGGGCAGCGGCAAGGCGTCGACGCGCGCAGCGAGCGCTGCCGTATCGAACGCTGCGCCCGCTGCCTTCTTCAGCTTGCCGCCTTCGATCGTCACGAAGCTCGGGCAGAAGCCGTTCACGCACGAATAGTCCTTGTTGCACGACGACTGATCGATGCGACGCTTGCGGCCAAGCGGCGTTTCAACCGGCTCGACCGACAGGCAATTGGATTGCACGCCGCAATCGCCGCAGCCTTCGCACACTTCTTCGTTGATGAAGAGGCGCTTGTCCGGGTCGGGAAACTCGCCCTTCTTGCGGCGACGGCGCTTTTCCGCCGCACACGTCTGGTCGTAGATCAGCACCGTCACGCCGTCGATGTCGCGCAGCTCGCGCTGCACCTTGTCGAGTTCGCTGCGATGGTGGAATGTCGTGCCCTTCGGAAAAAGGCCGTGATGTCCGTCGTATTTTTCAGGCTCATCGCTGACCACGACGAAGTGCGACACGCCTTCGGCTTCGACCTGTCGCGCGATTTGCGGCACGGAGATGCTGCCATCCACCGGCTGGCCGCCCGTCATCGCGACGGCGTCGTTATAGAGAATCTTGTATGTGATCGTCGCCTTGGCCGCGACCGCCTGGCGGATCGCGAGAATGCCCGAGTGGAAGTACGTGCCGTCGCCGAGATTCTGGAACACGTGGCGCGTTTTCGTGAACATCGAATGCGCGGCCCAGTCGACGCCTTCGCCGCCCATCTGGATCAGCCCTGTCGTGTCGCGCTCCATCCACGACGCCATGAAGTGACAGCCGATGCCCGCCTGCGCAATCGAGCCTTCCGGCACTTTCGTCGACGTGTTGTGCGGACAGCCCGAGCAGAAGTAGGGCGTGCGCTTCACGGCGTCGGCGGCATTGGAGAGGATTTGCGGCGCGACGAGATCGACCACGCGCTCGCGGCGGTCGAGCGCGGGCTTGTGCTTCGCCAGCCACTGCGCGAAAACGGGCAGGATGCGCGACGGCCGCAATTCGCCCAGCGACGACAGCAGCATCGAGCCATCCTGCGCGTGCTTGCCGACGATCACTGGCCGCGCGCCTGCCGTGCGGTTGTACAGATAGTCCTTGATCTGCTGCTCGATCACAGGCCCTTTCTCTTCGATCACGAGCACTTCGGAAAGGCCGGACACGAACGCATCGATACGCGTCATTTCGAGCGGAAACGACAGGCCCACCTTGTAGATGCGCACGCCCGCCTTGTCCAGATTGGCGACGGTGAGGTCGAGCCGGCGCAGCGTTTCCATCAGATCGAGATGCGCCTTGCCGCAGGTGATGATGCCGACGTTCGCGTGCGGGCTGGGCGCGATCCACTTGTCGATGCTGTTGAAGCGCGCGAAGTGGCGCACGGCGTCGAGCTTCGCGTGCAGACGCTGTTCGATCGTGAGGCTCGGCAAGTCGGGCCAGCGGTTATGCAGGCCGCCTGCGGGCGGCTCGAACCCTTCGGGCGCCGACCAGCTGGTTTGCAGCGCGTCGAGATCGACAGTCGAGCCGGATTCGACCGTTTCGGAAATCGCCTTGTAGCCGACCCACGCGCCCGAGTAGCGCGACAGCGCCCAGCCGTACAGGCCGAATTCGAGCATATCGGCGATGTTCGACGGATTCACGACGGGCATGTGCCACGCGATCATCGCAAAGTCGCTCTGATGCGGCATCGACGACGACACGCAGCCGTGATCGTCGCCCGCAACGACCAGCACGCCGCCATGCTGCGACGAGCCATACGCGTTGCCGTGCTTGAGCGCATCGCCCGCGCGGTCCACGCCGGGGCCCTTGCCGTACCACATCGCGTACACGCCATCGACGGTGCGTTCGGGGTCCGCTTCGACGCGTTGCGTGCCGAGTACGGCCGTGCCGCCGAGTTCTTCGTTGATCGCGGGGAGGAAGCGGACATCGTGCGCGTCGAGCAGCTTTTTTGCTTTCCACAACTGCTGATCGACCATGCCGAGCGGCGAGCCGCGATACCCGCTGATGAAGCCGGCCGTGTTCAGACCGCGTGCCTTGTCCAGCTCGCGTTGCATCAAGGCGAGACGCACGAGCGCCTGCGTGCCCGTCAGAAAGATGCGGCCGCGCGTAGCGGTCAGGTTGTCCGAAAGGCGGTAGTCGGCGAGTGCGGGCGTGCCGTCGATGGGTTGACGCGCGGTCATGGGGGAGTCTCCGTTTTTGGGTTCCGCAGCGGCGCCATGCATGCGAATGGCCGCCGTGGCGAAAGAGACTCCATTGTTTCGCGTCAAATGGAGAGAATTCTTGCTACTTTTTGCGGCAGATCGCGGCTTCGCGAGACGTTTCCAGGCATTCCGGCTGAAATTGAGATAGATCCACCGTCCGTTTGCAAACAGCTGATTTCGCAAAGTTTCGGATGGCTCTTTGGCCGCTCTTAGGCCGTTTGGACGAGGCGCGCCCGGCTTGCCATTGCGTTACGCTATCCCGACTGCGCTTTGCAACCACCGCAACCGGGAGACGGGCGATGAAACTGTATTACTGGCCGAAGACGCGCGCGTTCCGTGCGCTGTGGATGCTCGAAGAGATCGGCGCGCCGTACGAACTCGCGCGGGTGAACCTCCGCGCCGGCGAGCAGGACACCACCGATTTCCACCACGTCAATCCGATGTGCAAGCTGCCCGCGCTCGACGACGCCGGCGTGCAGGTCGCCGAATCGGGCGCGGTGCTGCTGTATCTGGCCGACCGTTTTCCGCAGGCCGGTCTTGGCGCACCCGTCGGTGATCCGTCGCGCGGGCGGTTCCTGCAATGGCTCTTCTTCACGCCGGGCTGTCTCGAGCCTGCGATGGCCGAAAAACTGACGGGCGCATCGGGCAATTCGTTCAGCTTCGGCTGGGGCAGTCTGGAGCGTGTGAAAGCCGCGATCGACATGGCGCTCGACGAAGGCGAGTGGCTGCTAGGCGCGCGCTTTTCGGCCGCGGATCTGCTGCTGGCGAGCACGCTGCAAATCGCGTTTATCGCGAAGTTGCTGGAACCGTCGGGGCGCATCGGCGAATACGTCGAGCGGGCCATTGCGCGCGACGCGCATGCGCGCGCAATGGCCATCGAACAACGGGAAACCGATGCGCTGAAAGTGGCGAAGTAGCGTCGGCTTCGGCTTTGGCTTCGGCTTTGGCTTTGGCTTTGGCTGCGGGCGGGAGAAGCGCGTCAGCCTGTCGGCTGTTGTTGCAGATCGGCTGGACGTAGCGGTTCGACGTCGTCGAAGTGCGTGTAGTCGATGTGGCTCACGCCGTTCTCTTCGCGGATCAGATCGACGAAGCGGTATTGCCAGCGAATGTCGTCGCTCGGCCACGAGTAGCGCGCCTGCATGGTCTGCGAGGTGTTCTCGTCGGAGCCTTCAATCGTGATCAGCAGCGAGGCGTCCTGCGCGCCAAGGCTCTCGGCCGTTTGACCGTGCAGCGGGCTTGCTTCGTCAATCACGTGCATCAGGTTCCAGCCCAGATAGAACATCGGCTGCTGGTCGCGCACCAGCTTGAGGTCGTAGATCTTGCGCAGCACGTAGCCTTCGCTCGACTGCTCAAGGCGCATCAACCGCAGCCGCGCGCGCGCTTCGACGATCACGTTCTGCCGCGCGTTGGCCGTGCGCACCATCAGCGTCGTGCGTCCGTCGATGGGGCGCACGATCGCGAAGCGCGAGAACATGATCTTCGCGCGCGGCCGCGAGAAGCGCGCGAAGATCAGACCCGTGGCCAGCGCGATGCCCGACATGCCGATGAAGATTTCGAGCGTCGCGACGAGATGCGCGTAGAACGTCTGCGGATGCATGTCGCCGTAGCCAACGGTGGCGAGCGTCTCGACGCTGAAGAAGAACGCGCCCGCGAAACCCTTGGGATTCTGGTTCGCGATCGACGCGCCGCCCAGTTCGTAGAGCGACGCGAACATCGAGTTCAGCAGCAGGAACAGGACGGCGAGCGACGTGAAGAACACGGGCCAGCTGATGGTCAGCGCGCGGTGATACAGGTCTTGCCAGACGCGCAGCGGCAAGCCGTGCACGATGACGGTATGGGAGCGCATGCGAATCTTGCGATCGGCGATGCGACTTTTGCGTGCGGGATAGTCGTTGAATTCAGGCGGGGTCGCGCTCATTCTTTTTCTGTTCTGCTGACGAGTGGGTCTCGCAGCGTGGCGGCGCAGCCGTGACGCGCAGCGCCCGCTGCGGTAGCTAGTGTAGCCCGGCCGCTACGTCAGAAGCGGCAATGCGTCGTGTCAGGCGGCCCGACCGCCTGCGCGATCACGGAAACGCGCGCGGCTTCGGCACGCCTGCGCCGTGTTCGATGTCGGCCACGGCTTGCTGGTGCGCGGTTTCGACGGCTTCGGCCGCCGTCGCAAATCCTGTGTCGCCACCCACGGTCGTCCAGTGCTGCACAGGGTGATCGCGATGCCGGATTTCGTATTCTGCGTCCCAGCGCGCGCCTTGCAGCTCGAGTGGACGCACGTGTATCGAATACACGCCGTAGAGAAAGAGCGGTTCTGCCATGATCGCCTCCGCCTGTTCGACATGAAAAGACCGTGGGCGCGGCGCGCGGCGGACGCGCCGTGCCTCGTTTGCGCAAAGAGCCCTAGAGTTCGATCTCGCCGAGAATTCTGTGGGCCAGCGCCTTGGCTTCTTCGAGCGCTTCGTCGGCTGTCGCCGAGGTGGCTTCGACTTCGTAGACGGTGTCCTCCGTCTCGTCGCCCTCGTCGCGCGAGAGCGCAACGACGCCCTGATACTGCCCGCCATCTACCGGCCGGACGGTTGCCGTCGCCGTATAGAGACCTTTGGTGTAGGTGACGTCCTCCATGATGCATCTCCTGCAAGGGGGAGATTCCATCCTAGCACGCGATTTCGACGCTCACATGTCGGCCTTCTGCACCCTTTCGGGACGTAAAAGCGGGCTCGCGCGTCGCCGCGCCGGTGGCGAAAGGGCCGGTCCGGCGCTTGCTCTGGCAACCTCTTGCGCCCGTTTATCGGAGCGTCTTTTGAGCCGGCTTCAGGACAAGGTAGCTAGCTCAATCCTGCAGCAGCGATACCACTTCATCGAGCGTCGGCGAATGCGCGCCCGAATGACGGCACGCCGCCGCGCCCGCTGCGAGCGAGAACGCAAGATGCTCGTTCCACTTGCGCTGCGGCGCCGTCATCAGGCTGAACAGCAGCCCGCCGATCGACGCGTCGCCCGCGCCCACGGTGTCCGCGACGGCCACGCGCGGCGGCCGCGCCTCGAAGGTCTGGTCGCCGTCGATCAGCGTCGCCTGCTCGGAGCCGCGCGTGACGAGCACGATCGCCTTCGGGTTCATCGCGCGAAGCTGCGTGAGGGCGGCGGCTTCGTCGTCCGTCTTGAACAGCAGGCGCAGGTCTTCGTCGGACACCTTGATCAGATCGGCCAGCGACGCCATGTGCCGCAAGGTCGGCTCGTAGCCGTGCGCCATCAGGTTGCGGTAGTTCGGATCGAAGCTGATCTTCACGCCGCGCGCGCGCAGTTCGGCGGCGAGTCTGGCGAGCGTCGCGCCAAGCGGCTGGCGCACGAGGCTGATGCAGCCGAAGTGCGCCCATTTCACATGCGACATCCAGCCTTCGGGCAGCTTCGACGGATCGAACGCGAGGTCCGCGCTGTTGTCGCCCATGAAGAAGTACGCAGGCGGATGCGTCTGATGCACGACGGCCAGCAGCGGCGCACGCTCGACGCGCTGCATGAAGCGCATGTCGAGACCGGCGGCGACGCTCGCGTTCCACAGATCGTCGGAGAAATTGTCGACACCGAGTGATCCGGCGCAGGCCGTCGGCAGACCGAGCCGCGCGACGGCGCGCGCGACGTTCCAGCCTGCGCCGCCCGGCACGGACAGCCAGCTGGCCGGGCCCGTGCGCACGAGATCGGTGAGGATGTCGCCGGCGGAAACGAAGTCAGGATACTCAGCGGGAAATTCGGGACTCGCGTTCATTTTGCTCACCCTACCAGGTTATGCGGACGCGCCCGAAGGCTGCAACGCATGGTGCAGCACTTCGTAGCAGGCGCCCATCGTGTGATAGTCGGTCTTGCCGGCCGGGCTCTTTTCGTCGCTGTACTTGCGGTTGTCGCACGTCAGGATGCGATACCACGCGCCGTAGCGATGATCGACGAAATGCGTCCAGCTGTAACGCCAGATCTCGTCGTACCAGTCCCAGAAGCGTTCGTTGCCGGTGCGCTTGCCGAGCAGCGCCGCGGTAGCGAACGTCTCGGCCTGCACCCAGAAGTATTTGTCGTGATCGCAAACCGTGCGGTCCGGGCCGAAGCCGTAGTAAAGGCCGCCGTGATCGTTGTCCCACGCGTGGGTCATCGCGGCGTCGAACAGTTCGAGGGCGCGCGGCAGCAGCCACGGCAGCGGACGATGCCGCTCGAGAATCAGCAGCAGCTTTGCCCATTCCGTCTGATGGCCGGGCTGGAAACCCCACGGGCGGAAGATGTTCGAGCTGTCTTCCTCGTTGTAGTGCCAGTCCACCGACCAGTCCGCGTGAAAGTGCTCCCACACGAGTCCTTGCGACAGCTTCGCCTGACGCAGCGTGATGTTGGTCGCGACGCGTTCGGCACGGTCCAGATACACGAGGTGGCCCGTCGCTTCGTACGCGGCGAGCAGCGCTTCGGTAGTGTGCATGTTCGCGTTCTGGCCGCGATACGAACTCACGCGCCAGTCGGCCGTGGCTTCGTCGGCGTAGAGACCGGCGGCCGGGTCCCAGAAGCGGTGCTCCATCAGTTCGAACGTCGCGGCGATCATCGGCTTCGCTTCTTCGATGCCCGCCATCGCGGCGTGCGCGTAGGCGAGCAGCACGAACGCGAGGCCGTAGCAGTGGCGCGTCGCGTCGAGCGTGCGCCGGTGGCCGTCGCGCCAGTCGATTTCCCAGTCGTAGCCCTGATGATGCGCGTCCCAGTGGCCGTCGCGCAGGAACTTCAGGCCGTGCTGCGCGTATTCCAGATGCTGCGGATCGCCGAACTGGCGGTACGCCATCGCGTAGTTGAAGACGTAGCGGCAACTGCTGACGAGGTGGCGCGCGGTGCGGTTGTAGATCGAGCCGTCGTCGCGGAAAAAGTGAAAGAAGCCGCCGCTCGGATCGAGCACGTTGGGCGCGTAGAAGCGCAACGTGTCCTCGATGTGCGACAGCAGAAACGCGCCGTCGCGGAAACTCTCGACGGGCGGGGCCTCGTGGGTGGCGGTGTTGTTCGAAAGAGTCGTGTCGGGTTGTTTCATGGCGTATTCACCGAGGTGCTGGCACGGACAACGAGTTGGACCGGAATGCGGATGTCGAGTGCGGGCGGCGCGTCTTCGAGCAGCAGTTCGACGCCGCGGCGGCCGAGCGCTTCCTTGTCGACGGCGATCGTCGTGAGCGGCGGGCGCGCATGCGCGGCGGCGGGAATGTCGTCGAAGCCGACGATCGCGATGTCGTCCGGCACGCGCACGCCGCGCGCGAGACACACGCGCAGCGCGGCGAGCGCGGCGAGGTCGTTGTAGGCGAAGACGGCGTCGGGGCGCGGGCCGGGACGGTCGAGCAGTTGCTCCATTGCGAGCGCGGCGCCGGAATCGGGGTCGAGGCCCGCGTCGATCGTCAGTTCCAGCGACGGATCGAACAGCAGCCCGGCATCGAAGAACGCGCGCCGGTAGCCCAGCGCGCGCTGCGCGATGCTGTAATGCGCAAGCGACCCGCCGATGAACGCGATGCGCTTGCGGCCCTGCGCGAACAGATGCTGCATCGCGAGCGCGGCGCCCGCCTGGTTGTCGAGATTCACCGAGCGCAGGTTCGGCGCCCACAGGTCGATCAGCACCAGCGGGCGCTGCATCGCGGCGAGCGTCGTCAGCGTTTCCGGCTCGACGAAGCCGGCCACGGCGATCGCGTCGGGCGCGTGCAGGCGCATCTGCTGGACCACGTCTTCCGTGGGGCCGGCCGTCAGCACGGACGGAACGATGCCGCGCTCGCGGCACGCGTCTTCGACACCGTGCAGCACGTGCGAGAAGAACGGGCTCACGGCGAAGTTGTTGTGATGACGATGGAGCAGGAACGTGAGCCGGCGGATGCGTGGACGCAGCTGCGCGGAATCGTAGCCGAGCCGGCGAGCAGTTTCGACGACGCGCTCGCGCGTCGATTCCGACAGCCCTGGCTGGTTTTTCAGCGCGCGCGAGACAGTGCCGATCGACACGCTGGCCGCGCGGGCGACGTCGCGGATGGTAGTGGCCATCAGGAAAAACGGCGGCAAGCGGGTGCGCCGCGGCGGAGTTCAGGTTCGGGTGATTGTATAGTAAAACGGCTCGCCGACATCCCGATCTGACTGCATCCGGTACGCGTAGATACCCGTATATAGGCGCAGGCAACGGACCGCGTGTGTTTAGTAAAATTCACTAAACGTTCCGCTCGATGCATGAATCGAAACGATCGAGCTGCTGTCTCGCCGACGGCGCGTGCGCGGCGCAGCACGCCGCGCGGGCGGCGCGCGGCGGACGGGAATCCGCGGAGGGAAAACGTGCAATCCAGCAGGGCGACCGCGCGTCGTGACAGGGACGCGTCGCGGCGGCGCGTTTCGCTGCCGCCGATGATTGGCTCAGTCGATCAGGGCGGCGGACGTGCGGCCCTGCAGCAAGGCCTGGCTTTCTTCGAACTCGACTAGCACGAGGCCGAAAGGCTCGCTCTTCGCGCGACGCTTCGCAAGCGCGGCCACCGACGCGATGTCCTCGCTGCTGTACATCGCGTCGCCGGTTTGCGGCAGGACGTGCACGCAGCCGATCGCCATCGTCACGAAACCGAAAAACGTCGGGTTGCCGCGCCGGTCCTCGCCGTGGATGCCGCCCGCGAGCCGATCGCCCGGCGCGTAGAAACGTTGCGCGCCGTCGTTGAACAGCTGGATGGCGCGTTGTGCGCGCTCGTGCCAGTCGTCGCTCTGGAACAGGATCAGGAAGTCGTCGCCGCCGACGTGCCCGAGAAAATCGCGCGTCGGATCGCACACTTGCGCGAGCACGTGCGCGGCGAACTTCAGCACTTCGTCACCTTGCCAATAGCCGTACTGGTCGTTGAACGGCTTGAAGTGGTTCAGGTCGACGTAGCACGCGCAGAAGCCGGCGTCGTGGCCGAGCAGCCGCGTGATGTGCGAGCTGATGGGAATGTTGCCGGGCAGGAAGGTGAGGGGATTGGCATAGCGGGCCGCCTCGATGCGCACCTCCGTCACCGCGCGCACGAGGCTTTCGCCCGTGCCCAGACCGACGTACTTGCCCTCGTCGGTGATGACGAAGCCGTCCGCGAGATAGCGCTGGTCGTCGCTGGCGAGCAGCTTGGCCATGTCTTCGACCGTCATCGACTTTTCGATCACGACGGGCGACGCGTTCGCGAACAGCATGCACGGCCGCTTGCCGAACAGCTCGCGGTGATACGGCAGGGCGTAGCGGTCCATGAATGCGCGCCGGTTGATCAGCGCGATGGGCACGTCGTGCTCGACGACGGCCA
The DNA here is from genome assembly GCF_037126505.1 of Paraburkholderia bengalensis. Classification (NCBI taxonomy): domain Bacteria; kingdom Pseudomonadati; phylum Pseudomonadota; class Betaproteobacteria; order Burkholderiales; family Burkholderiaceae; genus Paraburkholderia; species Paraburkholderia bengalensis. The sequence continues at coordinate 35,787 of NZ_JACFYJ010000009.1, read as the reverse complement.
CGGCATGCAGGTTCGGCAGTCGGTTGAAGAGTTCGAGCACGTCGTTGTTAGTGGCCTCGCGCGGCAGCGCGGGCGCGTGCACGACCATCTTCGCCGACGCCATGCCGCCAGACGGCGACGCGCTCACCGTGCGCGTGGCTTCCGGGAATACGGCGATGTGGCCGGCGCGCAGCGCCTCGCGGGCAGCGTCGGGGACGGCGCGCGGCGGCTGCGCGAGCGGCTTGCCGAAGAAATAGCCCTGTCCGCACGTGATGCCCATGTCGCGCACGACGATCAGGTCCGCCTCGTTCTCGATGCCCTCGGCCACGAGCCGCGCGCCGCTCGCCGCCGCGAAGTGCTGCATCGCCTTGACGGCTTCGAACTTGAGCGGATCACTGGCGATGTCGTGAATGAAGAAGCGGTCGAGCTTCACCATGTCCGGTTTCAGCCGCACCCACAGGTTCATGCTGGCGTTGGCTGTGCCGTAATCGTCGAGCGCGAACTGGGCGCCCGCCGTGCGCAGCACGGAGATCGCGGGCAAGAAGCTGGCGACGTCGGGAATCGCGCTCTGCTCGGTCAGCTCGATCACGATGCGCTCCGCATCGACGCCCAGGTCGCGCAGCATGACGAACGTGCCGTCGCGGTCGTCGGCGAGCTGGCGGATCCCGCCTGCACTGAAATTCAGGAACAGCTTGCCTTCGCACGCAAGCTGCGCGAACGCCTCGATGCACGTGCACGCGGCCGCGCGCTCCAGCGCGATCACGCTGCCTTCGGCAGCGGCTTGCGCGAACAGCGCATACGGCGTCTCCAGCGCGGTACCGGCCGGACCGCGGATCAGCCCTTCGTAGCCGAGAATCGCGCCCGCTTCGAAATCGACGATCGGCTGAAAGACGGCGGACAGCTTACGTTGCGCAATCAGATCGACGATGCGCAGCGCAGGAGCGGGGAGCGGCGAGCGTTGGGACATGAGGCACGGCGGGAGCATTGGACCGTCGGCTTATCGGCAGCAAGGCGCTGAAATTAAATGAATTTTTAATGACGACTGGCACCGTTGCGGTGCGTGCTGCGCGCTTTTTGACTATCTGGGATGGGAGCGGGCTATGCGTTTGTCCTATGCCGTCGAGCCGAGGCGACGGCGAGCGGATTCAGGGCTGAAATAGCAAAAAGCCGCCCAGAGGCGGCTCTCACGACAAGCACTCAGGGAGAGCGCTCATGAATCTGGTTTCATTCGAAGCAAGCCTAACGGCGCGACACAGCCGCCGTCGTACCTTTTTGCGCGGCGCGCTTTTCGGCGCTGACGTCGCGGGCGCCCCAGCGCTGCGCGAGCGCAGCGCACACCATCAGCTGGATCTGATGGAAGAGCATCAGCGGCAGCACGACGGCGCCCACGGCGTGCGTGGCGAAAATCACCTTGGCCATCGGCACGCCTGCGGCGAGGCTCTTCTTCGAGCCGCAGAAAATAATCGTGATCTGATCGGCTCGGCTAAAGCCGAGGCGCCGGCTGACAAACATGGTCACGACAAGCGCGAGCGCCAGCAGCACCACGCATACCACCAGCAGACCGCCCAGCGCGGCAAGCGGAATCTGATGCCACAGTCCTTCGTTGAGGGCCTCGCTGAACGCCGCGTAGACCACCAGCAGGATCGAGCCCTGATCGACGAACTTCAGCACGGCGCGGTTGCGCTCGATCCACCCGCCGATCATCGGCCGCAGCAATTGCCCGGCCACGAACGGCACCAGCAGTTGCAGCACGATGTTCCAGACGGTGTGCCACGGCGAGGCGCCGCTCGCGGCCTGGTTCGAGACGACCAGGCTGACGAGCGCCGGCGTGATGAAGATGCCGAGCAGGCTGGACGCGGACGCGCTGCAAACGGCGGCGGGTACGTTGCCCTTGGCGATCGACGTGAACGCAATCGACGACTGAACCGTCGACGGCAGCGTGCAGAGGAACAGGATGCCGGCGTAGAGCGCAGGCGTCACGAGGGGCGAAAGAAGCGGTTTGAGTACGAGCCCGAGCACCGGAAAGAGCGCGAAGGTGCTTAACAGGACAACGAGATGCAGGCGCCAGTGCGTCGCGCCTGCGATGATCGCCTCGCGGGACAGCTTGGCGCCGTGCAGGAAAAACAGCAGCCCCACCGCGATGTCCGTGACCCAGTTGAATGCCATCGCCGCCTGGCCGCGAACGGGGAGCAGGCTCGCCAGAACCACCGTGCTGATCAGGCAAAGCGTGAAGTTGTCGGGAAGGAGCTTGGGACGGGCCATCTTACGATCTCGATGCGGGGAGGCGGTAATGATGCGAATAGGCGCGCAGCGAGCGCCATGCCTACAGCTTGCTATTGTCGACGCAAAGCGATTGAAAAAGCAAATTCATTTGCCGAATTGATTAATTACTTTGACGCATGAAAGCGCGGTGTGGCAATGGTTGCGTTCGCATCGGCATGGGCGGCGCACCGCCACGTCATCGGCACACGCAATGCTCAGACGAAAACTTCGCAATGCAGCATTTTTCGCGCCTTCTGATCAGACGAAATCAGTTGTTCGAAGCACTTTGGCGCAGCGTTTTTTCCCCTCGATCCGCAAGGCACCTGTGGCGAAAAAACGTCGCAGTAACAATGCGTTACAAGAGTGCCGACGACCTAACATATTTTGGCTCGACACCCCTGTGGGGTGCCCATAAATTACTGTTCGAAGGCCGTTGGGGTATTGCGCGAAGGTATCGCGCGACGCAGGTTTCCAGATTCGCGTTTGCCCCGGAATCAGCCCAGCCGTAGCTCGAACGGCGGGCTCTCAGGCAGGTCGTCGGGCAGGTGAAACATGGTGCATGTAGGGCTGTCGAGGATCAAATGGTGGATGACGGGCGCGCTGATCGTGGCCCTGACCTCGCTCGCCTATGCGAAGCCGGCCTTCGTCGGTCATGAAGGACATGGCTTGTTCAGCGGCGGTTCGGTTTTCCACGGCTCGCCGCATGGTTCGTCGTGGGGATCGTCGGTGGGTTCGTCTTTTGGCGGCCCGGTCCACGGCAATCCGGTGCCTCGGGCAAGCCTTTCGCGCAGGGCGCCGAGCGGCATGGCGGCGGCGAACCGCGCGGGCAAATTTGCGCGCAATGACGCACCCCAACGCGCGCGCGCCAACCCGGCAGAGCGCGCGGGCCCGAACGACGCATTCGCGGGACGCGTCTACGGCGCCAACGCCTCGGGCTACAGCGCGCAGCGCATGGCGCTCCCCGCCGACGTCTATCGCAATCGTCCGGCAGCACAATACGTCGGCACGCAATACGCCGGCGCCATCACGCCCATCAGCACCGACACGCGCAACGTGCCGCGCCCGCCCGCCAATGCGCAATCGGCGCATGTCGGTTCGATCCGCGACGACGTCGCGCGATACAACGAAGAGCGCGGTGCATCCCGTCAGATTCCGCGTCCGCCTGGCGATTCGCCGCGCGTCCCTTCCGTTTCGCCGTATCGCAACTGATCCCTGGTTCTGTTCTGAACCACGTCTGATCCCACTCTGACTTTTGACCCGCCTCATGCAGAGGCGCCTGGTCCATTTCTTTTCCGTCTCCTTCGGCTTTCCGTGTCCGGCCGCTCGATGACAGCGATGTGACGTACGCACGCCACACTTTATTGAAATCGCTCGTCAGCGATCGGCCTTTTGTCATCAAATCCCGTCTTCGTTGGCGCAGTGCGTCAAAACATCTGCGATGCGAGCCGCATCGCGGGCGATGACGGCCAGTGCGCTTGCTGCAAAGCGTGAACGCGGTTTTGCGGCGCTGCGAAAACAAGATGCGCGGGCAACGAGTAACCGGCTGAAAGTCCAACAAACTATTCAGTCCCATATACCCGCAATAACGACAGATATTTTTGTCCGCAAAAATGGTCCGCAAAGATTTGTCCAGCCCAGATTGGCTCGACGTTTCAGACGGATAACAAACACGGACCGGCGAGCGCCCCGCCGCACAGCCACACCTTTTTGACAAAGACAGGAGAACCCATGAATACAACCGTCAGCCGTGCGCTGAGAACCACCCTGAAGGCGAGCGTCATCGGCGCGGCGCTGGCTCTTGCTTCGGCATCGTCGTTCGCGCAATCGAGCGTGCAACTGTATGGTCAGGTCGACGAATGGGTCGGCGTGACCAAGTTCCCGGGCAGCCAGTCCGCGTGGAACGTGTCGGGCGGCGGCATGTCGACGTCGTACTGGGGCATCAAGGGTGCGGAGGATCTCGGCAACGGCTACAAGGCGATCTTCACCCTCGAAGACTTTTTCCGCGCGCAGAACGGCAAGTTTGGCCGCTTCGACGGCGACACGTTCTTCGGCCGCAACGCCTACGTGGGTATCGAATCGCCGTACGGCACGTTCACAGCGGGCCGTCTGACGACGCAACTGTTTGTGTCGACGATCCTCTTCAATCCGTTCATCGACTCGTACGTGTTCTCGCCGGCCGTGTATCACGTGTTCCTCGGCCTCGGCACGTTCCCGACCTATACGACGGACATGGGCGTCGTCGGCGATTCGGGCTGGAACAACGCGGTGCAATACTCGACGCCCGATTTCAGCGGCCTGTCGGGCAGCGCGATGTATGCACTCGGCAATTCCGCCGATCACAACGGCTCCAAGAAGTACAGCGCGCAGTTCCTGTACTTCCACGGACCGTTCGCGGCCACGGGCGTGTTCCAGTACGTCAACTTCAACAACTCGCCGACCGACCTCGGCTCGCTGGTTGCCGGCCTGAAGAGCCAGTCGGTGGGGCAGCTGGGCGTGTCGTACGACCTGAAGTTCGTCAAGTTCTACGGCCAGTACATGTACACGAAGAACGATCAGGATGTCGGCAGCTGGCACGTGAACACGGCGCAAGGCGGCGCATCGGTGCCGCTCGGCACGGGCACGGTGATGGCGTCGTACGCGTACTCGCGCGATGCGGGCGGCCTCGACCAGATGCACCAGTCGGCCGCCATCGGCTACGACTATCCGCTGTCCAAGCGCACGGACGTGTATGCGGCGTATCTCTACGACAAGTACACGAGCCAGTCGTCGGGTTATACGGCGGGCGTCGGCCTGCGCGCGAAGTTCTGATCGCGGCAGCGCGGTCCCACGGCATCCCCTTCGCAAAGCCCCGCCTTTCGGACGAAAGGCGGGGCTTTTTTCTTTCCGAAGCCCGCCCGGCTCGCGCATTGTCGACGGTGCCTTGATAAAGTCGCGGAATTCAGCCTGATTCATTCCTGTTCCGAGCGACTGCCATGGATACCCTCGTCAGCATGAAAGTGTTTCGCCACGTCGTCGAAGTCGGCAGCTTTGTCGGCGCGGCCGAGAAGATGGACATGTCGGCGGCGATGGCGAGCAAGCATGTGATGCATCTGGAGCAGCAGCTCGGCGCGCGGCTCCTGAACCGCACGACGCGCCGCGTCGCACCGACGGAAGCGGGCCGCGAGTATTACGAGCGTCTGAGCCAGGTGCTGACCGAGCTGGACGAGGCCGAGCAGGCAGTCGGCGCGGCGAGCGTCGTGCCGCAAGGCCGGCTGCGCGTGTCGTCGCTGTCGGCGTTCGGGCTGCGCCACGTGATGAGCGCCGTCGCCGATTACGCCACCGGGCATCCGCAGGTCACCGTCGATATCACGCTGTCGGACCGCGTCGTCGAACTGATCGACGAGGGCTTCGATGTCGCCATTCGCGCGTCGCCGCTGGGGCTCAAGTCGTCGTCGCTGATCGCGCGGCAGGTGGCGACGGCGCATCTCGTGCTGTGCGCGTCGCCGGAATATATCGAGCGGCACGGCGCGCCGAAGCGGGCCGCCGATCTCACGCGCCACAACTTCATCCAGTACGCGGGCGTGTCGGCGCTGGAACTGGTGGCGGGCGCGAATGCCGAGCTTGCGCGCGTGAAGCTGTCGGGCAATCTCGTCGTCAATCATCTGGAGGCGCAGCGCGTGGTCGTGCTGCAGGGCGCGGCGCTCGCGCTGCTCGGCACGGAAGTGATCGGCGACGATCTGGCGGCCGGTCGCCTCGTGCCACTGCTCGTCGACGAACTGCCGCCGCGCGAGCTGCCGATCCACGTCGTCTATGCGAGCCGCCGGCATCTGTCGGCGAAGGTGCGTTCGTTCGTCGATTTCATCGCCGGGCGCTTTGCGAGCGAGACGCTCTGGCCGACGCTCGAACAGATCCGGGAACTTGCAGTGCGATGAGTTTTCCGCCGCGCGGCTGGGCGCGGCGTGGTGCGGATGCTCAGACTCCGCGCAATGCGCGCCCGGCAGCCCGATTTCGCTTTCCGCTGAACGCCGCACGGTCGATCGGGTCGTATCGCTATACTGGTTTGAGCACCCGCGAAGTCGCGACGAACGAACTTGACGATTCGATCCGGGGGAGACATGACCGATCTTTCCACGCCCCAGCCCGTCGGCGGCGACGTGCCCGCGTCCCAGCGTTCCGGGCAGCCGCCGGGCGCCGCGCAGCCGCCGGCGCGCCTGCGCTTCGTCACTGCCGCCGCGCTGTTCGACGGCCACGACGCGTCGATCAACATCATGCGGCGCATTCTGCAGGCGAGCGGCGTCGAAGTGATCCACCTCGGGCACAACCGCTCGGTCGAGGAAGTCGCGACAGCAGCGCTGCACGAAGACGCGGACGGCGTCGCCGTCTCGAGCTATCAGGGCGGGCATGTCGAGTACTTCCGCTATCTGGTCGATCTGCTGCGCGAGCGCGGCGGTGAACGGATCAAGGTGTTCGGCGGCGGCGGCGGCGTGATCGTCCCCGACGAGATCTCGGAGCTGCAACGCTATGGCGTCGAGCGCATTTACTCCCCGCACGACGGCCAGCGGCTCGGGCTGCAAGGCATGATCGACGACATGATCGCGCGTTGCCGGAACGCCGCGCATGCCGGCGAGCCGACGGTGCAACTCGCTCGCGCGCTCAAGCGCACGCCCGGCGGACTCGATGGCGCGGAGCGCATCGCCGCGTTTCGCCAACTCGCGCAACTGATCAGCGCGCTTGAAACCGGCGCGCTCGATCCGGGCATGCGCGCGGAACTCGCGGCGCGCGCCGGGCAGGCAAAAGTGCCTGTGCTGGGCATCACGGGCACGGGCGGCGCGGGCAAGTCGTCGCTGACCGACGAACTGATCCGGCGTTTCCGTCTCGACCATGGCGATACGTTGAACATCGCCGTGCTCGCGATCGATCCGTCGCGCCGCAAGACGGGCGGCGCGCTGCTCGGCGATCGCATCCGCATGAATGCAATTGGCGACTGGGGCAACGGCGCGCGGGTTTTCATGCGTTCGATGGCGACGCGCGGAGCGTCGAGCGAAATCTCCGACGCGCTGCCCGACGCGATCGACGCGTGCAAGCTCGCGGGCTTCGATCTGATCGTCGTCGAGACATCGGGCATCGGGCAGGGCGATGCCGCGATCGTGCCGCACGCGGACAAATCGCTGTACGTGATGACGCCCGAGTTCGGCGCCGCGAGCCAGCTCGAAAAGATCGACATGCTCGACTTCGCGGATTTCGTCGCGATCAACAAGTTCGATCGCAAGGGCGCTGCCGACGCCTTGCGCGACGTCGCCAAACAGGTTCAGCGTAACCATCAGAAGTTCGCCGCGCCCGTCGACCAGATGCCTGTCTTTGGTACGATTGCGTCCCGTTTCAACGACGATGGCGTGACCGCCGTGTACCAACACGTCGCAAGCGCGTTGCGCGAGTTTGGCTTACGCGATAGCGACAGCCGTCTGCCGAAACTGGAGCAACTGCGTCATTCCACCGGCCGCAACGCGATCGTGCCGCCCGCGCGCGTGCGCTATCTGTCGGATGTCGCGCTGACGGTGCGCGGGTATCGCGAGCGCGTCGAGGCGCAGTCGCAACTCGTGCGCGAGCGCTGGCATCTCGACGAAGCGCGCCGCATGCTGAACGAGTCCGGCACGGACGCGCAACACGACGGTGCGTTGGGCGCGCTGATCGACGCGCGCGCGTCGCAAATCGGCGAGCGTGAGAAGGCGTTGCTCGACGCATGGCCGCAAACCGTCGCCGCCTATTCCGGCGACGAACAGGTCGTGAAGATTCGCGGCAGGGAAATCCACACGGCGCTTACCGTCGAAACGCTGTCCGGCTCGAAAATCCGCAAGGTCGCGCTGCCGAAGTTCAAGGACCCCGGCGAAACGCTGCGCTGGCTGATGCTCGACAATCTCCCCGGCTACTTTCCGTTCACGGCGGGCGTGTTTCCGTTTCGCCGCGAGAACGAAGACCCGACGCGCATGTTCGCAGGCGAGGGTGATCCGTTTCGCACCAACCGGCGTTTCAAGCTGCTGTCGGAAGGCATGCCCGCCAAGCGGCTGTCGACGGCGTTCGATTCCGTCACGCTGTATGGCGAGGAGCCGCACGAGCGGCCCGACATTTACGGTAAGGTCGGCAACTCGGGCGTGTCGGTGGCGACGCTCGACGACATGAAAACGCTCTATGACGGCTTCGATCTATGCGCGCCGGAAACCTCGGTGTCGATGACGATCAACGGCCCGGCGCCGACCATTCTCGCGATGTTCTTCAACGTGGCGATCGATCAGCAGATCGCGCGTGCGCGCGCAAAGGCGCAGCAGGAAGGCCGCGAGCCGTCGCCGCAAGAACTCGACGCCGCGCGCCGCTTCGCGCTCGAAAACGTGCGCGGCACCGTGCAGGCCGACATCCTGAAAGAGGACCAGGGCCAGAATACCTGCATCTTCTCGACGGAATTCAGCCTGAAGGTGATGGGCGACATTCAGGCGTACTTCGTCGAGCACGGCGTGCGCAATTTCTATTCGGTATCGATTTCCGGCTATCACATCGCCGAGGCCGGCGCGAATCCAATCTCGCAGCTTGCGTACACGCTCGCGAACGGCTTCACGTACGTCGAGGCGTATCTGGCGCGCGGCATGGCGATCGACGATTTCGCGCCCAACCTGTCGTTCTTTTTCTCGAACGGCATGGACCCGGAGTACACGGTGCTCGGCCGCGTCGCGCGGCGCATCTGGGCCGTCGCGATGCGCGACCGATACGGCGCGAACGAGCGCAGCCAGAAGCTGAAGTACCACGTGCAGACGTCGGGCCGCAGCCTGCACGCGCAGGAAATCGACTTCAACGACATCCGCACGACGTTGCAGGCGCTGATCGCGATTTACGACAACTGCAACTCGCTGCACACGAATGCGTTCGACGAAGCGATCACCACGCCGACGGAAGACTCCGTGCGCCGCGCGGTGGCGATCCAGCTGATCATCAATCGCGAGTGGGGACTGGCGAAGAACCAGAACCCGAATCAGGGCAGCTTCATCATCGACGAGCTGACGGATCTCGTCGAAGCCGCCGTGCTCGCCGAGTTCGACCGGCTCACCGAGCGCGGCGGCGTGCTCGGCGCAATGGAAACGGGCTATCAGCGCGGGCGGATTCAGGACGAGTCGATGCTGTACGAGCATCGCAAGCACGACGGCTCATATCCCATCGTTGGTGTGAACACGTTCCTTGGCGCGCATGCACACAACGCCCCGCCGCCGATTGCCCTCGCGCGCTCGACGGAAGAAGAGAAACAGGGGCAGTTGATGCGGCTGCGAGCGTTCCAGTCACGCTATCAAAGCGATGCGCCCGCGATGCTCGAACGTCTGAAACAGGCCGTGATCGACGATGAAAACGTGTTCGCCGTGCTGATGGACGCGGTGCGCGTATGTTCGCTCGGACAGATCACGCACGCGCTGTTCGAAGTGGGCGGGCAGTATCGGCGGAGCATGTGACGCCGACGCCGTGAAGCAAAAGGGCCGCGAGTGTCAAACTCGCGGCCCTTCGTCCTTTCGCCAGAGCGAATCAGCGCCCGATACGAATCAGCGCCCGATACCCAGGCGCGTTTTCGCCGCCTGATATTCGTCCTTCAGGCGCGCGACCAGCTCGGCGACGCTCGGTACGTCATGCATCAGCCCCACGCCCTGGCCTGCGCCCCAGATGTCTTTCCATGCCTTCGCCTTGTCGCTGGCAAAGCTCATCTTGGTCTTGTCCGACTCGGGCAGCGCATCGGGATCGAGGCCCGCGTTCACGATGCTTTCGCGGATGTAGTTGCCGTGCACGCCCGTGAACAGGTTCGTGTAGACGATGTCGGCGGCGTTCGCGTTGATGATCGCCTGTTTGTAGCCTTCGACGGCGTGCGCTTCTTTCGTCGCGATGAAGCGCGTGCCCATGTACGCGAGGTCGGCGCCCATCGCCTGCGCGGCGAGAATCGAGCCGCCGTTTGCAATCGAGCCGGACAGCACGATCGGGCCGTCGAACATGCGCCGCACTTCGCCGACCAGCGCGAACGGCGAGGTCGTGCCCGCGTGGCCGCCCGCGCCCGCTGCAACGAGAATCAGGCCGTCGACGCCCGCCTCCAGCGCTTTTTGCGCGTGACGCAGATTGATCACGTCGTGCAGCACGATGCCGCCATAGCTATGCACGGCATCGACGATCTCCCGCGCGGGTGCGCGCAGGCTGGTGATGAAAATCGGTACCTTGTGCTCGACGCACACGCGCACGTCGTGCTCGAGCCGCGCATTCGACTGATGGACGATCTGGTTGACGGCGATCGGTCCGATCAAGGCATCTGGGTTCGCGGCCTTGTGCTCGGCAAGCGACGCCTGGATTTGCATCAGCCATTCGTCGAGCAGTTCGGCGGGGCGCGCGTTAAGTGCCGGAAACGACCCGACGATGCCCGCCTTGCACTGGGCAAGCACGAGTTCCGGGTAGCTGACGATGAACATCGGCGAAGCGACGACGGGCAGAGCAAGGTTTTGCAGAACGGCGGGCAAGGCCATGATGCGGGTCTCCTGTGTCGGCCGAAGTCAGCGTTTGCTCCGGCCCTGTGCAAAGTAGTTCGAGTTGACACGCCGACACAACGGCATGCGCGGCGAAATCGGCGAAACGGCTACGAAAGCGGCGCCGAAACGGTCATGAGGCGGCGATCCACCCATTCAGCGCAGCGTATCGGACGCCGCCTGGCGCGCAACCCTCAGACCAATTTTGAGAACGATCGTTCGATTATAGGCGAGTCTTCGCTCGATTGCGCGCATGCGGGCGTTCGAAGGAGTGTTCAGGTTCTACGAAAGCGTGGCTTATCCCACTCGCATCGACATGTCGGGCTTCTACAATGCCCAGACCCACAACGACAACGAGATCCGATATGCCCTTCACGGAGTTCACACCGTTTCGCGTCGCGGCCGGCGACGTCGAAATCTACGGCGTCAAGGGCGGAGCAGGGCCGCCTTTGCTGCTGTTGCACGGTCATCCGCAGAGCCATTTGATCTGGCATCGATGCGTGTCGGAACTCGCCCAGCATTTCACCGTGATCGCCACCGACTTGCGCGGCTACGGCGCGTCGGCCAAACCGCCGAGCGACGCCGCGCACACACCGTATTCAAAATGCGCGATGGCCGCCGATCAGATTGCTGTGATGCGTCACTTCGGCTACGAGCGCTTTCTCGTCTGCGCGCACGACCGCGGCGCGCGCGTCGCGCACCGGATGGCGCTCGATTTTCCCGACGCCGTCGAACGCCTGATGCTGCTCGACATCGCGCCGACGCTCGCGATGTACGAGGCCACCGACCGCACGTTCGCGACGCTCTATTTCCACTGGTTCTTCCTGATCCAGCCGGAGCCGTTGCCGGAGACGCTCATCGAAGGCAATCCCGACGTCTACGTGGACCGCGTGATGGGCAGCCGTCACGCCGGCCTCGCGCCGTTCGCGCCCGATGTGCTCGCCGAATACCGCAAGGCGCTGCGTCAGCCGGGCGCCGTGCATGCGATGTGCGAGGACTATCGCGCGTCGACCACGATCGATCTCGAACACGATCGCGCCGATATCGAACGTGGCCGCAAGATTGCCTGTCCGCTGCGCGTGCTGTGGGGCGCGCAAGGCGTGATCGAGCAATGCTTTGAGCCGATCGCCGAATGGCGCAAGGTCGCGCGCGACGTCAGCGGACGCCCGCTGCCGTGCGGCCATTACATCCCCGAGGAAGCGCCCGGCGAACTCGTCGTGGAGATGCTGTCTTTTTTCGAAGCCATGGAGCGTTGAGGATCGAGCATCGAGGTAAAGGGCGTTGCCGCGCCCTCGCTCAGGCGAGCGGCGGCAAGCGCCGCGGCACGGGCGTCGACTTGACGATCGCAGTGCTCGTTTCCGCACGCTCGGTCACTTTCGACAAAATCACGTCGAGCTGCCCGATCGAGCGCAGATACAGACGGCAGATGAAGCAATCGTCGCCCGTCACCTTGTCGCATTCGACGAACTCCGGAATGCGGCGGATCACTTCCTCCACCAGATGCAGCTGTCCGGGCAGCGGCTTGACACGCACGATCGCCTGCAGCGTGTAGCCGAGCGCGCGCGGATCGAGTTGCACGGTGAAGCGCTCGATCACGCCCTGTGTGTCGAGCCGGCGCAAGCGGTCTGCGGTGGCGGGCGCCGACAGGCCGACGTTGCGTGCCAGTTCGCTGACGGGCTGACGGGCATCGTCGGCGAGCGCGGCGAGCAGCAGGCGGTCGGTGTCGTCGAGCACCGCCGGTGTGGGCGCGTGTTTCGACGCGGGAGTAAGGCGTTTCGTCATGTTGACCTTCACTTATTAGGACGATGACATCGATCACCTTATTTTAGAGATGCCATCCGTTCAACGGATTAATTAAACTGCTCTCCCGATGGGTTGTGTTCTGGAGAGACAGGGATGGCAGCAAACAACGAGTTGCGGCGCGGCGCGTTCGAGATGACGCTTGCAATGCTGATGTCGGGATCGATTGGCTGGCTGGTCGTTTCGTCGCAGCAATCGGCGCTGAACGTCGCATTTTTCCGGTGTCTGTTCGGGGGCGCGACGTTACTGGCGATCTGCGCCGTGCTCGGCGTGATCAGGCGCGAGCTGTTCTCGTGGAAGATGGTCGGGCTCGCGGCACTCGGCAGCGCGGCCATCGTCGCGAATTGGGTGCTGCTGTTTGCCGCCTACTCGCGCGCGTCGATTTCGATGGCGACGACCGTCTACAGCACGCAGCCGTTCATGCTCGTCGCGCTCGGCGCGCTGGTGTTCCGCGAGCGCGTGACGCCCTCGACGCTCGCGTGGCTCGCGATTGCGTTCATCGGCCTGGTGTTCGTCGTGAAGGTCGAGCCCGCCGTGCTCGCGGTGCCGGGACAATATCTGGAAGGCGTCGCTTATGCGGTGAGCGCGGCGTTCCTGTATGCGCTGTCGTCGATCATCACAAAGCACTTGAAGAACACGCCGCCGCACCTTATCGCGCTGATCACGGTGGCGACGGGCGTGGTCGCGCTCGCGCCGTTCGTCCAGTACGACGCGCTGCCGTCGACAGCGACGCACTGGCTTCAGCTCGTCGCGCTCGGCGTGGTCAACACGGGGATCATGTATGTGCTGCTGTACGGCGCGATCCAGAAACTGCCGACGGCAATGACGGGCGCGCTGTCATTCATCTATCCCGTGGTGGCAATCGTGGTGGACCGGGTGGCGTTCGGACAGAAGCTCGCGTGGATTCAGGTGTTCGGGGCGGTGCTGATCCTGCTCGCGGCGGCGGGCGTGAATCTCGGATGGCGCATTGTGCCGGCGCGCCGTTTGTCGATATAACGGTAGTTCATACCGATAGTACGGATTCCGAATAAGGCGCGGCGTCGGACCTCGGCCCGGGCGTTAAGATTCTGTAGGGAAATCACCGATGCGTCCGAAAGCTTCGCACGGTTATCATTTAATCGACGCTGATCACGTCAATAATAATTACGCCGCTCGAACTGAAAGCCGAGCGGCTTTCTTTTTTCCGCGTCCGCTTTGCGCGTAAATTTTGTCCGACGCAAGAATCATTCGATACGCGCGCTGACCTGTTCGCCGTCGAATCGCAGCGGACCATTCCCGAGCGTCAATCCCTCGATCAGTTCGCGCAGCAGCGCAGGCCACGCGCTGCGCGGCTGGAGCATCGACGCGGCGGCGCGCATCACGCTGGCTTCATCGAGCATCTGCAACAGCGCGTCGAACGGCAATGTGCGCGCGTCGAGCAGTCTGAACACGATCAAGACTTTCAGCGCGTTCTTTGCGTTGCGCGCGGGATCGACGCGCAGCCATGCGAGCCGCGACATCGCGCGGTCGAGCGCCGCGCGCACGTCGGAGAACGGCGCGCCGTGGCCGGGAATCACCGTCTTCACATCGAGCGTGCCGATCAGTTCGAGCACCGCCTGCTGTTCGGCGAAACCGCTTTCGCCCTCCAGCTCGGGAAAGATCACACCGAAGCCGTTTTCCCAGAGCGCGTCCGCGCTGATCAGCAGACGCTGTTCGGCGCAATAGAGCATCAGCGAATGCGGGTCGTGGCCGGGCGCGCCGAGCACGTCCCAGTCGAGCGCGCCGAGCGTAACGCGCATGCCTGGCGCAATCGAGCCGGAATAGGCGAAGCGTTCGCAGAATTGGCCGGTCGCGCGGAAGGTCAGACGCGTCTCGTCCCAGTCGCGCACGGCTTCCGTTTCCGTCGACGGAATCAGCGTGCGGCATGGCCATGCGGCCTGCAACTGCGCATTGCCGCCGCAGTGGTCGGAATGCAGATGCGTGTTGACGATCAGGTCGAGCGGCCGCGCGCCGAGCGCGTGCCTGACGAGCGCCACCGTTTGCGCCGCATGCGATGCGTAGCCGGTATCGACGAGCGCCGCGCATGCATCGTCGACCAGCAGCACATTGTTCGACGACAACCAGCCGCGCTCGAACACGCGCACGGACGCAGGCAGCCGTTCAGGCGACGCGGCCGACGCGGCAGGCAGCGCGCTCATGCGTCGCCTGCCTGTTCGACGACTTGCTTCGGCATCACGAGTATCGTCGACTTACCGAGCAGCACGGTTTCCGAACGCTGGTTGACGACACTGCCTTCCAGCTGTGTGAGGTCGCCGTTCAGGCTGGCTTTCCAGAACGCGCCGGCGACGCGCCATGTCATCGTCAGCATGTCGCCGCAGTGCACGGCTTTCTTCAGCTTGATGTCGAACTCGAGTCCGAGCGGCTGCGCGTAGGTGGAGAAATGCGTGGCGAGCAGCGCCATGAAATGCGCGGTGGGTTGCGTGCCCGACGCGATCAATCCGCCGAAGCGGCTTCGCGCCGCGTAGGCGTCGTCGTGATGCAGCGGGTTGAGATCGTTGACGAGCGTGGCGAACGACTTGATCGATTCCGCCGGGACTTCCAGCGTCGCGCTGAACGTCTCGCCGATCGTCACGACGCGCGGCGGCGTGTTCATGTGTTGGCCTCGCGCGTGCTGTTTTGCTTCGCCATGATGTCCGCGTGGCGCTGTTCGATGGCGTCCCATACCGCGCGCTTCGCGTCGTCGTCGAATGACGACCAGCTCGCGATTTCGTCGATGGTCCGCAGGCAGCCGTCGCACAGGCCCGTGGCCGCGTTCATCCGGCACACGTTGATGCATGGCGACGGAACGTTCGCGCCGCGTTGGGCGGCGGAGACGTTAGGCGCGGTGTCGGCCGTCATGCCGTTTCGCGCAGCGCCACGTCGACGACGGGCGCGCCCGTCATCGCGGCCAGCTGCTGCGGCGTCAGATTGAAGACGGCGTGCGGATGACCGGCGGCTGCCCACAGGCTGTCGAGCGTGAAGAGATCGGCGTCGATCAGCGTGACGGGCGTCGTCGCGTGGCCGATGGGGCACACGCCGCCGATTGCGTAGCCCGTCTTTTCGCGCACGAACTTCGCGTCGGCGCGCGCGATGTCGCCAACCTGCGCCGCCACCTTTTTTTTCGTCGACACGATTCGCGCCGCTCGCGACGATCAGCACGGGCGCGTCGTCTTCGCGGCGGCGAAACAGGATCGACTTGGCGATCTGCGCAATCGAGCAGCCGAGGCCCGCCGCCGCTTCCGCCGACGTCTTGCCCGTTTCCGGCAGCATCACGATCTGCCCGTCATGGCCGCGCTCGCGCAACAGCAGCGCGACGCGGCGCGCCGACTCGGGCAGCGAATCGATATCGGGCCGGTGAGGGGTGGTTGCGTTGTCCGTCATGTTGTTCGTTCCTGTGGTGCTTTCTGTGGTGCTTTCGTGGCGTATCACGCGCAGGTGACTTTCTCGCTGCGCGCTTTCGCCAGCAGCGCCTTGCCCGCGCGCGACACGTTCGGCCTGCCGATCGACGTCGAGATGAAATCGCCGATCTCCACGACCTGCGCGAGATCGATGCCCGTTTCGACGCCCAGGCCGTTCATCAGATACAGCACGTCTTCCGTCGCGACGTTGCCGGTTGCGCCCTTCGCGTACGGACAACCGCCGAGCCCCGCCACCGAAGCATGAAAGATTTCGATGCCTTCCTGCAGCGCGGCGTAGATGTTCGCGAGCGCCTGGCCGTATGTGTCGTGGAAATGTCCCGACAGGCGTTCACGCGGAAACACCTGCGTGACGGCCTGAAACACTTCGCGCGTGCGCTTTGGCGTGCCGACGCCGATCGTGTCGGCGATGTCGATCTCGTCGCAGCCGAGCGCCGCAAACCGTTCGACCACATCGACCACGGAGGCCACGGGCACATCGCCCTGGTATGGGCAGCCGAGCGCGCACGATACGCTGCCGCGCACGCGCAGGCCGTGTTCCTTCGCGGCTTGCGCGACGGGCACGAAGCGCTCGATGCTTTCGGCGATGCTGCAGTTGATGTTCTTTTGCGAGAACGCCTCGCTGGCTGCGCCGAAGATGACGATTTCGTCGGCGCGCGCGGCGAGCGCGCCTTCGAAGCCGCGCAGGTTCGGCGTCAGCACCGAATAGATCGTGCCCGCGCGGCGCTCGATGTTCGCCATCACGTCCGCGCCGTCTGCCATCTGCGGCACCCATTTCGGCGACACGAACGACGCCGCTTCGACGTTCTTGACGCCGGCCGCTGCGAGCCGGTTGATCAACTGGACCTTGATGTCGGTCGGCACGAACTCTTTTTCGTTTTGCAGTCCGTCGCGCGGACCGACTTCGACGATCTTGACTGCTTGTGGCATGGCCATGTTTGTCTCCTGCCGCGTGAAGCGGTCTGTGTTGCAGTGGGGGCCGGTACGCGCGCCGATATCCGCGTCGATATCCGCGTCAACACCCGCCTCAATACCCGCTCAATACCCGCGCGAAATATCGACGATGCCGCCAATCGGCTCGCCGCGCATCAACGCGCCGATCTTCTGCGCGATCTGCGCGACGCTTTCTTCGCGCAGCGTCAGCGCCGAGATATGCGGCGTGATCGTGATGCGCGGATGTTTCCAGAATGGGTGTTGCGGCGGCAACGGCTCTTCGACGAAAACATCCAGCGTAGCGGCCGCGATTTGCCCTTGCTCGAGCGCATCGAGCAGATCGCTTTCGACGAGATGCGCGCCGCGCGCGATGTTGACGACGTACGCGCCGCGCGCGAGCTTCGACAACGTGCGCCCATTGAGCACGCCGTGCGTGTCGGGCGTGTGAGGCAACAGATTGACGAGCACCTTCACGCCATCGAGAAAGGCATCGAAGTGCGCCTGTCCCGCGTACGTTGCGACGCCTTCGATACTGCGCGCGCTGCGGCTGAAACCCCGCACGGGAACACCGAGCGACGTCAGCGAGGCTGCCACATGCGAGCCGAGCACGCCGAGACCCAGCACGCCGACCGTGAACGTGTCGCGTGGATGCGGATCGAGCACGTGCCAGCGCTGTTCTGCCTTCAGCTGATCGTATTCGTCGAAGCGGCGAAGATAGCGCAGCACGGCGTGCGTGACGTACTCGACCATCTGCTGCGCCATGCCGGTGTCTTCCAGTCGCACGAGTTGCGCGTTGCGGGGCAGCGTGCCGGGATGATCGTGCTCCAGCTCGAGGATCGCATCGACGCCCGCGCCCAGGTTGAATATCGCGCGCAGATCGTGGCGCCCTGCGAGCATCTCGCGCGGCGGCCTCCAGACGATCGCGACATCGGCGGGAGCGTGGTCGCCCGGTTGCCATTCGCGCAATTGTGCGCCGGGCAGCGCGCGCGACAGGTCGCGCAGCCAGGCCGCGGCATCCGATTGCGGGGTATAGAACAGGACTTTCATACGGAGGACGAGTGGCGCCGTCAGCTTTTTGGACAGGCTTCATTCTACTTTTTCGCCGCCCTTCGCGTGCATTCGACCATACGGCATAGGACCGCAAGCCGTTGCTTCCGGCACGCGCCACGGCATGGCGATATGCAAAGCACGAAAAATTGGTTCAGGCAGTGCAGGGCGCACGCGACAATGATTCCCGGAACTTCCGTAGCGAGGAAAGAATCATGTTTTCGTGCACCCGATCGATCTGGCCACCGCGGCTCGTGACCGTGCCGGGCTTGCACGGCAGCGAAAGTGCGCATTGGCAGACGTGGCTGGAGCGCCAGTTTGCGCGGTCATTGCGCGTGGAGCAGAGAGACTGGGACGCGCCCGATCTCGCGCAATGGGCGCAGGCCGTGCGCGATCTGCTGGCGAGAGAGCGTGGCCCGTTCATCCTCGCCGCGCACAGCTTCGGATGCCTTGCAACCGCGCACGCATTGGAAACCATTCCAGCCGCCGATATCGCCGGCGTGTTGTTCGTCGCGCCCGCCAGCCCGAAGAAGTTCGAGTTTGCGGGTGCGTTCGAAGCGAGGCGCCTGGGCGTGCCCTCGATTCTGATCGGCAGTGAGACCGACCCGTGGATGCAGGCTGGCGACGCGCGCATGTTGGCACGGCGACTGGGCAGCGCGTTCGTCAATCTCGGCGACGCGGGACACATCAATACGGCAGCGGGCTTCGGGCCGTGGCCGCGCGCGAAATATTTCGTCGATACGCTTGCGCATTGTGCGGCGCCGCTGCGCTTTCACGACGAGGAAGTCGAGTTCGCCTCTCACGTGTCGGGCTAGTAGCGCGCCGCACGCATCAGATCCAGTGAAAGCCCTTCGCGAGGATGCCTGCCAGCGCGAAGTTCGCCGCCCATAGCAGACGGAATTCGGTGCGCATGGTGCTTTCGAAGGTGGCGAATCGAGTCTCCATCTTTGCTTCAAACAGACGGAACCGCTCGTCGACGTAGGATCTCAGCTCACGCACTTCACGTTTAATGTCTTCGAGGTCCTGAAGGATATGTTCGATTGTGGTTTCGGCTCGGGTCATTCGCGCCTCCATGTTGAGACCGCCATGTATCAACCGAAGCGCGCGGAAGCGGCGCTTCGTCAAGGACTTTTCTAACGTTTCCATTGGCACGATCGTAAACAATTGCGTTCCTAAACGGGTTTCTGCTTGATCAGAATTTCGATTAATAGATAACTGCCAGGCACGGTGTTGTGTGGACGTTCCCATATTCGTATGCGAGACCGTGCGTTGATCGTACGTGGGACGTTCGAGCGAGAAGATTCAGCCAGACGACATAAGACATACACCCAGAACGCACATCCGGTGATCCGCTAGAATCGCCAATCCGGCCGCAGCACCGCGGCCACATGCTTCATCATCGACCAAGCGGGGAACACATGGCAGGAAGAGGGGATTCGACGCGCTGGCTTGCGGCCGGCTTGACCGCGTTGGCGCTTTCGCTCGGCGCGGCGCAGAGCGCGCACGCGGACACATCGCTGCTCAATGTCTCGTACGACGTCACGCGCGAGCTGTACAAGGACATCAACACCGCCTTCGTCGCGGCCTACAAGCAGAAGACAGGCGAGACGGTGACGCTGAAGCAGTCGCACGGCGCGTCGAGCGCGCAGGCGCTGTCGGTGTTGCAGGGCTTGCAGGCCGACGTCGTGACGATGAACCAGCCAAATGACATCGACCTGCTCGCCGAGCGCGGCCATCTCGTGCCCGACAACTGGCGCGCGCGCCTGCCCGACAACAGCGCGCCGTACACGACGACGATGGTGTTCCTCGTGCGCAAGGGCAATCCCAAGCACATCAAGGACTGGGACGATCTGGCCAAGCCCGGCGTGCAGGTCGTGATTCCGAATCCGAAGACGGCGGGCAACGGCCGCTACACGTATCTCGCGGCGTGGGGCTACAAGAAGCAGAGCGGCGCGACCGACGCCCAGGCGCTCGACTTCGAAAAGGCGATCTTCCGCAACGTACCCGTGCTCGACACGGGCGGACGCGGCGCAACGACGACCTTCACGCAGCGCGGCATCGGCGATGTGCTCGTCACGTTCGAAAACGAAGTGTCGCTGATCGATACGGGCGTGGGCGCGGGCAGCTTCGAAGCCGTGTATCCGTCGATGAGCATTCTGGCCGAGCCGCCCGTCACGATCGTCGACAAGTGGTAGACAAGCGCGGCACGCGCAAGGAAGCGCAGGCATATCTCGACTATCTGTACACGGCGCCCGCGCAGGAAATCATCGCGCAGCATCATCTGCGGCCGCGCGATGCCGCCGTGCTCGCGAAGCACGCAAGCGAGTTCAAGCCGCTGAAAACATTCACCGTTGAGCAGGTGTTCGGCAGCTGGCAGAAGGCGCAGCAGACGCATTTCGCCGACGGCGGCACGTTCGATCAGATCATCGTCGATCGCAAATAGCCTTCGGGTAACACGCAAAAAAGGCCGCTTCGACAGTTTCGAAGCGGCCTTTTGCACGTCAGGCGCGTCTCGTCCAGAAACGCCCCTGGCACCAACTAAAAACTTAGTGCCCGTCGCAGCCGTGCTCGCAGGCGTTGCGTTCGACGGGCATCTGCTGCGCCGCTTCCGCGCGAATGCCGAGTCGTTCGAGCAGCTTGCGGTCGGCTTCGGCTTGCGGGTTGCTCGTCGTCAGCAACTGGTCGCCGTAGAAGATCGAGTTCGCGCCCGCGAGGAAACACATCGCCTGCAGTGCTTCGTCCATCTGCTCGCGTCCCGCCGACAGGCGCACCATCGCGCGCGGCATCGTGATGCGCGCGACGGCGATCGTGCGCACGAATTCGAACGGATCGAGTGCTTCCGTGCCCGTCAACGGCGTGCCGTCGACCTGCACCAGATTGTTGATGGGCACGGATTCCGGATACGGTTCCATGTTCGCGAGCTGCGCGATCAGGCCCGCGCGTTCGCGGCGCGACTCGCCCATGCCGACGATGCCGCCGCAGCACACGTTGATGCCCGCGTCGCGCACGCGCTCGAGCGTCTCCAGCCGGTCCTGATACGTGCGCGTCGAAATGATCTGGCCGTAGAACTCCGGCGACGTGTCGAGGTTGTGGTTGTAATAGTCGAGGCCCGCGTCGCGCAGCGCCTGCGCCTGATGCGTCTCCAGCATGCCGAGCGTCACGCAGGTTTCGAGGCCCATCGCCTTGACGCCGCGAATCATGTCCTTGATCGGTTCGAGGTGGCGGTCTTTGGGATTGCGCCACGCGGCGCCCATGCAGAAACGCGTCGCGCCGTTGTCTTTCGCGACACGCGCGGCGGCCAGCACCTCGTCGACTTCCATCAGCTTTTCAGCCTTGAGGCCCGTGTCGTGATGCACGGATTGCGGACAATACGCGCAGTCTTCCTCGCAGCCGCCCGTCTTGATGGACAGCAGCGTCGACAGTTGCACGGTGTTGGCGTCGAAGTGCTCGCGGTGCACCTGTTGCGCGCGGAACAGCAAGTCGTTGAACGGCAGATCGTACAGTGCGACGACATCCGCGACGCGCCAACGCGCGGCAGCGGCATCCGTGGCTGCTGCAGCGGCTTGCGACGGCGTGACGGGCAAAGGGGCAGTGGTGATATGGCTCATGAGGTTCTTCCGGGGTTTTTCCTGACTAATTCGAATGGTCGATGACCGTCAGCCGCGCGCGCCGCGCAGCGTCTGCAACAGTCGGGCTGTGTCGAGGTGTGTCGCGGCGACATCGGGCGACGCGGGATTCAGATGCGGCACGATGCCGAGCAGCGGCGCGCCGTACTGGCGATCCAGCCGCTCGCGCAGCGCCGCGATGTTCTCGTCGGCGAACAGCATCGCGGGATCGACGCGATTCGCGACCCAGCCCGCGATGGGCAGCCCGCGCGCGGCGATGGCTTCCGCCGTCAGCAGCGCATGGCTGATGCAGCCGAGCCGCATGCCCACGACGAGCACGACGGGCAGATTCAGCGCTTCGGCGAGATCGGCAGTGTCGAGCGTATCGGTGAGCGGCACCCGAAAGCCGCCGACACCTTCCACCACCACGATATCCGCCATCTCCCGCGCGGCATTGTGCGCGTCCAGGATAGGCGCCATGTCGAGCGTGACGTTTTCGTGTGCGGCGGCGATGTGCGGCGCGGCGGGTTCTTTCAGCATGAACGGCGTGCGAATATCGGGCGGCAGCAGCACGCTCGAAGCGGCGTCGAGCTGATCGGCGTCTTCGTTGTGCAGCACGCCGTCCACGAGCGCGGCGCCTGCCGCGATCGGCTTCATCGCGGCCGCGCGCAGACCTTCGCGCGCGAAGCCGCGCAGCAGCGCCGCGGAAACGAGCGTCTTGCCGATTTCGGTGTCGGTGCCCGTCACGAACAGGGAGAGGGCGAGGCTCATGCGAGCGCCTCCGCCGTTTTCGTCAGCGCGCTTTCGAGCAGATCGAGGTCGCTGTGCGAATGCGCCGCCGACAACGAAATGCGCAAGCGCGACGTGCCTTCCGGCACGGTCGGCGGCCGGATCGCGGGCACCCACAGGTTCGCGCGATCGAGCGACGCGGCCACGTCGAGCGTCGCGTCGTTCGCGCCGATGATGAGCGGCTGCACGGCCGTATTCGAATCGACGGGCAGCCACGGCGTGCGTGTGAGCATCTCGCGCGTGCGCGCAATCAGCGAGCGCAGGTGCCTGCGCCGATGCTCGCCCTCGTCGCCGCCGATGATGCGCAGGCTCGCCGACACGGCATGCGCCGCCGACGGCACCGACGCCGTCGTGAAGATATACGGGCGCGCGCGCTGCACGAGCCATTCGATCACCGTCTCGTGCGCGACGACGAACGCGCCCGACACGCCCGCCGCCTTGCCGAGCGTGCCGATCGAAATCAGGTGCGGCGAACGCAGCGCGGCCTGGGCGATGGCGCCGCGTCCTTGCGGGCCGAGCACGCCGAAGCCGTGCGCGTCGTCGAGGACGAGCCACGCGCCGTGCTGCTCCGCCAGTTCGAGCAGGCGCGCGAGCGGCGCGATGTCGCCGTCCATGCTGAACACGGTATCGCTGACGATCAGCTTCACGGCAGCGTCCGACGCATCGAGCATCGCGCTCAACGCTTCGGCGTCCGCGTGCGGATAGATCTGGATCTCGGCGCGCGAGAGCCGCGCGCCGTCGATCAGCGAGGCGTGGTTCAGCGAGTCGGAAAAGAGTGTCGTGCCGCGTCCCGCGAGCGCCGTGAGCGTCGCGAGATTCGCCATGTAGCCGGTGCTGAAGTACAGCGCGCGCGGATTGTCGACGAAGCCGCCCGCGAATTCCGCGAGATCGTCTTCGAGTTGCGCATGCGCGCGCGAGTGGCCGCCGAGCAGATGCGAGCCGCCGCTGCCCGCGCCATATTGACGCGCGCCTTCCGCGATCGCGGCGACGAGCAGCGGATGCGCGGCCAGCCCGAGATAGTCGTTGCTCGCGAAACCGATGATGTCGCGCCCGTCGACGCTCATATGCGCCGAGCACGGTGAATCGGCGGTGCGCCGGCGACGGCGCAGGCCGCGCGCGTCGATGTCCTTCAAACCTTGTTCGAGCGAGTCGAGCAGTTGCATCAGCACGCCTCCGTCAACGTCGCGTCGAAGGTCGCGCGCGTGCGTTCGGCGAGCAGCGCGATGTCTTCGTCGTCGAGAATGTACGGCGGCATCAGATAAACCGTCGTGCCGATCGGGCGCAGTAGCAGTTCGCGCTGCAGCGCGTTCTCGAAGAAGCGGCGCGAGAAGGTTTTTGCCGCGTCGGCGTCGTCGATCGCTGCGTCGAAGGCGAAGATCGTGCCGCGCCGGCGCAGATTGCGTACCTGCGCGTGCTGCGCGAGCGGTTCGAGCGCGGCGCGCAGCGTGGCCGACTTGCCTTCGTTGGCGGCGAGCACGTTGTCGCTCGCGAACAGATCGAGGGTGGCGAGCGCCGCGCGGCACGCGAGCGGATTGCCCGTGTACGAGTGCGAATGCAGGAAGCCGCGCGTCGTGTCGTCGTCATAGAAGGCGGCGAAGATTTCGTCGCGCGACAGCACGATCGACAGCGGCAGATAACCGCCGCTGATGCCCTTCGACAGGCACAGAAAATCCGGCCAGACGCCTGCCTGCTCGCTCGCGAAGAAGGTGCCCGTGCGCCCGCAGCCGACGGCGATTTCGTCGGCAATCAGATGCACGCTGTAACGGTCGCACAGCGCGCGCAAACCGGCGATATACGACGCGTCGTGCATCGCCATACCCGCCGCGCATTGCACGAGCGGCTCGACGATCAGCGCCGCGATGTTCTCGGCGCGCGCTTCGAACAGCGCGCGCACATCGTCGACGCGCTGCGCGACGTCGGCGGCCGTTTCGCCGTTGCGCGCAAAGCGTGCATCGGGCGACGCCACCACGTGCGCGTTGCGGATCAGCGGATCATAGGCGTCCTTGAAGAGGGCGACATCGGTGACGCCGAGCGCGCCGATCGTTTCACCGTGGTAGCCGTTCGCGACGCAGACGAACTCGCGCTTGTAGTCGTAGCCGCGATTGCGCCACGAATGGAAGCTCATCTTCAACGCGATCTCGACGGCCGATGCGCCATCCGACGCGAAGAACGCGTGGCCCAGCGTGTTGTGCGTGAGCGCGCCCAGGCGTTCGGCGAGTTCGATGGCGGGCTCGTGCGTGCAGCCGGCGAGCATCGCGTGTTCGAGCGTGTCGAGCTGGTCTTTCAGGGCCGCGTTGATGCGCGGGTTCGCGTGGCCGAACAGGTTGACCCACCACGAACTGATTGCGTCGAGATAGCGGTGTCCTTCGCGGTCGTACAGCCACGCGCCGGCGCCGCGCGACACGGGCACGAGCGGATAGCGCTCGTGATGCTTCATCTGCGTACAGGGATGCCACACGGCGCGCAGGCTGCGGGCGATCCAGTCTTCGGTTGCTTGTGTATTCAAAACTGCTCCGGAACATGAACCGGGCCAAGGCGCGGGCGGCGGGCGCGGCGCGTCTCGCGTGTCGGTCATGCAAATGCTGCTGGCGATTCGGGACGGTCGACGTCCACCTGAAATCCGGCGGCGGGAAGCGTCGTCGCATGCGTCGATGCGCTCGCTTTCCGTCACGCCGGATGAGCTGTTGCCGGACGGCGCCGCGACCGTTCGGAGGTCGGTCGCCGCGCCCTTTTTTGCGACAGCGGGAGTGAGATTAGCGCGATATCCGCCGCGATGCACTATCTGAAAATGCTGTGTTTTCAAGGGCCTGCGCGCGATTTGCAGCGGTTGTCGACAGCTCGCGACAGTTCGATTTCAAACGCCGCAGATGACAGTAGATGACGACGGCAAAGTCACGCACCCCTGTGAAGAAAAATTTGGGGCGGCGTGGGCGGACTGGCGGAATCAGGGCGCGTATGGTTTGGCGCTATCGCCGTGCCGGGCGGCTGGAAACTCGTGCTGCCGTCCGGAGCCTCGCTCGGCGGATGAGCGTTTGTTCACCGGGAATGCAGCGACGCAACCTTGGCAATCCTTACCACACCAAGATCGGTGAGGACGGGCGAGAGAATTCAGGTGCGGATGCCGGCGCGGCAGATTACGCGCGCGCGCTCGACGCAGCGGCGGCGCGCGTCAGGAGGAGGGCTGCGGAGAGGACAGGGGACGCCCGGCGCGCACTGCACGCACTGCACGCAGCGGGCGACAAGGAGATCAGCGGCTAGCCAATGCGGGCTTGGCGCCGTTCTTTGCCGGCGAATCGGCGTCGTCGGCTTCAGCTGTGCGGGTCGAAGCGTCCTTCCATACGACGGCATCGTTCACCGCGTACAGGTGGCACGGATCGGAGCTTTGCTTCTGGCAGTTGGCGATCGCGACGGACATCGGATCATCGCCGCCTTCCGCCCACGACCACGCGCCCGAATCGGACACGGCAAACGCGCGGCTCGGATACTGGTGCAGGAAGTTGCGATAACCGGCGCGGCCCGCTTCGTCGACGAACGGCACGGAATCGACGGCATCGATCGAAGCGAAGTGCGTCGCCTTCGGTTGCGCCGGCTCGGTGACGCGATACTGAACGCCCGTCGGCATGCCGATGCGCGCGAGGAACGCTTCCACCGACGGCCACCACACACGCACGCCGTCGCGATCGCCGACCAGACGATGCGCGTCGTTCTTGTACGAGCCGAAATCGACCATCTTCGCCGTCGCGCCCACGTTCTGCGCGTGCTCGGTGTACGCCGTGTACATCCGCGAGACCAGTTGCGACGGCCAGATCGAATCGTTGTCGCCGTACAGCCACAGCGACGGCACGTGCGTCTTTTCGCCGTACGTGCCGAATGCGTTGGTCAGGTTGCCTTGCCAGTCGGTGCAGGCGTCCTGGCGCAGGCCGCCCGAGAAATTGATCAGGCCGCGCACGCCAGGCGCCGGATTCGTGCCGTAGGCGATGGTCGCGAGACCGCCGTGCGACGTGCCTGCCACGACGATGTGCTGCGGGTCGATATAGCTCTGCTTCGACATGAAATCGACGGTTGCCGCGACGTCCGCGGCCTGGCTCATGCCGTTGCGCGTCACGTCGCAGCCGTCCTGCACGTACTCGCCGCCCGAATTCGCGAAACCCTGGCGGTTCGGCGCGACGACGACATAGCCGCGCCGCACGAATTCGCGCGCGAGCGACACGGGATCACTGCGCGTCTGCATGCGCGGATCGCCGTGAATCTTGCCGTGGTTGAAAACGACCATCGGGAATGGACCCGCGCCGTCCGGCTTGTAGATGGTGGTTTCGAGCGTGACCTGACTGTCGCCGCCGACGGGAATGCGAATGATCTGTTCGGTCAGCTTGACGACGGGCAGATAGCCGTCTTCGTCGAGTGCCAGGCGCTGCACCTGGGCGCGGCCGAGCGGGCCGCCTTCGAGCGGGTCAGCGTGCGCGAACGTCACGGCGCTTGCCATGAAGGCTGCCGACATCGCACATACCATCAGAACTTTGCTGTACACCATCCGCTGCACCTGCTCTCAAAAACGTCTGAAGCATCCCTGACCGGTTTCCTGACGGCTGGCCGTACGGGCTGATTGCGCTTCGATGACACCCCAAGGATCAAGGTCAAAAGGATCACACATGCCGCGCAATTCGCACAGGCAGACAGATCAAGACCGCATTGGAATGAACCGAAGCCGGTCGACGCGACCCCGACGCGTCGAAGTGAGTGCTTCGCGACGCCCTTGATCGCGTGCCCGCTGAAGCAATCAACGGGCGGTGCGTCGGGACATCCTGTGGGGGCGGTGGACCGCCACCTCACGACGAAGCACTGCAACATCTGTGAGGCTCATACTGGCACGACAATTTATATTTGTGCAATTCAGTACAAACCCCTTGCGGCACTAATTGCTGCCTCCACAGCGCGGACATGCCTTGTAGATGCGGCCTTCCGAGCGGGTCGGCAAGAATTGGAAATTGAGGGACGTGGCGTCGATCCAACACCTTGATTTTCTTACAGAAACGGCCCTTTTTTGAGGTTTGCAGAAGGTATTTAATACGCTGCTGCGACGCAGCGTAAAACGCAGCGTCAGCGATCGCTCACATCGCCGTCGACATAGCGCCAGCAACCGTCGTCGCCTCTTACGAAGCGGCTGGATTCGTGCAGCCGATGCGCGCGTCCTCCGACTTTGTAGCGGGCGACGAATTCCACTTCGGCGTGCGTAGCGTCGAGCGGCGCAAAGCGTTTGATTTGCAGACCTAGCCAACGCGGCGCGTCGGGCGCGGCGGGATCGATGTCGAGATCGGCGGGGCAGGTTTGCGGCGCCCAGGTGTTGCGCAAATATTGGGATTCGCCGAGCACATACGCGCTGTAGCGCGAGCGCATCAGTTCGAGCGCGGACGGCGCGGCGGCGCCGCCGTCGATGTAGCGGCCGCAGCAATCGATGAAACGCGGTGGCTTGCCGGGGGCGCGGCCGTTCGGCGCCGCGCCCCCGCACGGACAGTCAGCAGGACGTGATTTCAGGCTCGGTTTCGCTGATGAAGCAGTCATTGAGATCGTCAGAAGGTTTAGCCAAGTCCGCGCGCGATCAGAATCTTTTGGATGTCGCTGGTGCCTTCGTAAATCTGGCACACCCGCACGTCGCGGTAGATCCGCTCGACGGGGAAATCGCTCAGATAGCCGTAGCCGCCGTGAATCTGCAGCGCGGCCGAGCAGATGCGTTCGGCTGCTTCCGAAGCAAACAGCTTCGCCATGGCCGCTTCCGTCAGACAGGGCTGGCCCGCGTCCTTCAGCGCCGCTGCGTGCCAGATCAGCTGACGCGCGGCTTCAAGTTGTGTCGCCATGTCGGCGAGCCGGAATTGCACGGCCTGGTGCGCGAACAGCGGCTGGCCGAAGCTTTCGCGTTCTTTTGCGTATGCGAGCGCCGCATCGAGCGCCGCGCGCGCCATGCCGACGCTCTGCGCGGCAATGCCGATGCGGCCGCCTTCCAGTCCCGACAGCGCGATACGGTACCCTTCGCCTTCCGCGCCGATCCGGTTCGCGGCGCTCACGCGGCAGTTCTCGAACACGATCTGCGCGGTATCCGACGAATGCTGGCCGAGTTTGTCCTCGACGCGTGCGACGACGTAGCCGGGCGTATCCGTCGGCACGATGAACGCGCTGATGCCGCGCTTACCCGCGCTTTTGTCGGTGACGGCCATCACGATCGCGACGTTGCCGTTCTTGCCGCTGGTGATGAACTGCTTGACGCCGTTGAGCACGTAGGAATCGCCGTCGCGCGTCGCCGTCGTGCGCAAGGCCGACGCGTCCGAGCCCGCCTGCGGTTCCGTCAGACAAAACGCGCCGAGCATCTCGCCGCGCGCGAGCGGCGTCAGCCAGTCGCGCTTTTGCTGATCGTTGCCATAGGTCAGAAGAATGCTGCAGACAGGGCAATTGTTGACGGAGATCGCCGTGGACGTGCCGCCGTCGCCCGCCGCGATTTCTTCGAGTATCACCGCCAGCGCCAGCGCATCGAGGCCCGCGCCGCCGTATTCGTCGGGCACAAGCACGCCGTACGCGCCGAGTTCGGCGAGTTGCCGGTGGACGTCGGCGGGAAAGGTGCGCTCGCGGTCCCACTGCGCGGCGTTCGGGGTCACGGCGTCACGCACGAAAGTGCGGACGGCGTCGCGGATCATCAGGTGATCCTGATCGAGCAACATGCGGGTGTCTCCTCGTTATGTCTCGTTCTATGCGCTCATTGGTCGGATCGGCAGTCGAATCGATAGTCGAACCGGCCGACGAATTACCAGTCGAGCGCCGTGCCGTCGTACTGGAAAAAGCGGCCGTGAAACAGGTCCGGCGAACTGGCCGCCTGCGCAAGCACCTCGCGCATGCCGCGCACGCTGTGCTCGGGATCGACGGCCGCCTGCGCGCCGCCCATATCGGTGCGCACCCAGCCGGGATGCAGCGACACGCAGGTGGCGCGGCGCGTCTGCAGCGACGTCACTTTCAGCACGTCGTTCAACGCGGCCTTGCTCGCGCGATACAGCCAGCCCGTCGTGCCGCTCGCTTCGCTGATGCTGCCCATGCGGCTCGACAGCACGGCGAGCACGCCGTTCGCGTCCTCGACGAGCGGCAGCAGAACGGGAATCAGCTGCATCGGACCGCGCACGTTGGTCGACATCACGGCGTCGAAGTCTTCGGCGGTGATCGTCTCGATGCCTTCCGTGCGCGGGCCGTACACACCCGACACGATCACGGCGGCGTCGAGCCGCTCGCCGTCGAGCTTCCAGCCGAGCGCGGCGATGTCTTCAGGCGCGGTGATATCGAGCGAAAAGGCCTCGGCGCCGAGCGCGACGAGCTCGCCGAGCGATTGCGCGTCGCGCGCCGTGGCGAGCACGCGCCAGCCGTCGTGCGCGTATTGCCGGACGAACTCGCGGCCGATGCCGCGCGACGCGCCTACGATCAACACAGTCTTCATTGCATGTCCTTTTGCGCGCGGATGGGCCGCGCGCGCCTCGTTAGATCAGTTCGACGCCCATCGCCGTCGCCTCGCCGCCGCCGATGCACAGGCTCGCGACGCCGCGCTTGCCGCCGCGCTTCTTCAGCGCGCCGATCAGCGTGACGAGAATGCGCGCGCCCGATGCGCCGATCGGGTGGCCGAGCGCGCACGCGCCGCCGTTCACGTTCACCTTGTCGTGCGGCAGGTCGTGCTCTTTCATCGCGGCCATCGTGACGACGGCGAACGCCTCGTTGATCTCGTACAGATCGACGTCTTCCGCTTTCCAGCCGTTCTTGTCGAACAGCTTGCGGATCGCGCCGACGGGCGCCGTGGTGAACTTCGCCGGTTCCTGCGCGAACGTGGAATGGCCGACGACGCGCGCGAGCGGCGTCACGCCGAGCTTTTTCGCCGTCGATTCGCGCATCATCACGAGCGCCGCCGCGCCGTCGCTGATCGACGACGAGTTCGCCGCCGTCACCGTGCCCGTCTTGCTGAACGCGGGCTTGAGCGTCGGGATTTTGTCGAGATTCGCCTTGAACGGCTGCTCGTCGCGCTCGACGGTCACGCTGCCTTTCTTGCCTTCGAGCGTGACGGGCGCGATTTCCCACGCGAACGAACCGTCTTCGTTGGCGCGCTTCGCACGCGTCAGCGATTCGATCGCGAACTTGTCCTGCGCGTCGCGTGTGAAGTCGAACCAGGCCGCGCATTCTTCCGCGAACGTGCCCATCAGACGGCCCTTGTCGTACGCGTCTTCGAGGCCGTCGAGGAACATGTGATCGAGCACCTGGCCGTGGCCCATGCGCATGCCGCCACGCGCCTTCGGCAGCAGGTACGGCGCGTTCGTCATGCTCTCCATGCCGCCCGCGACGATCACGTCGACGGAACCGGCTGTCAGCATGTCGTGCGCGAACATCGCAGCGCGCATGCCGGAGCCGCACATCTTGTTGACGGTAGTCGAGCCGACCGACAGCGGCAGCCCCGCGCCGAGCGCCGCCTGGCGCGCGGGCGCCTGGCCTTGGCCCGCGGGCAGCACGCAGCCCATCACGGCTTCGTCGATCTGCTCGGGCTTGAGCCCCGCGCGCTCGACCGCCGCCTTGATCGCGATCGCGCCGAGTTGCGGCGCCGTCAGCGACGCGAAATCGCCTTGAAACGCCGCCATCGGCGTACGCGCGACGGAAACGATGACGATGGGATCTTTGTTTGTCTCACTCATGTTTCAGCTCCTTGATAACACCGTGAACGGCAGCGGCCACGCCGTCGAGCTTCGCGGCATCGGCGGCGACCATGTCGAGATCGGTCGAATGCGCGCGGCTCGCGGACACGGCCGCGACGCAATTCGTGTAAGTCTCTTCCAGCTTGGCGGGGTCTTTCACCGTCATGCCGAGATCGCGCACGCGGCCGTCATGCACGCCGTAGACCCAGCCGTGAATGGTGAGGTCCTGGCCGCGCGCCCACGCATCGTTGATGATCGTCGTGCGGCACACGTTGACGACCTGCTCGATCGTGTTCAGCTCGACCAGCCGGCGATGGCGCGCTTCGCCCATCGGCCATTCTTCGAGCAGCGCGGCGTGCTTCGAGCGCACGTCCTGCACGTGATGCAGCCAGTTGTCGGCGAGACCGACGCGGCGGCCGTGCAGCGCCGCGCCGACGCCCGAGCAGCCGTAGTGGCCGACCACCATGATGTGCTTGATCTTCAGCAGATCGACGGCGAACTGCACGACGGACAGGCAGTTCAGATCCGAGTGCACGACGACGTTCGCGATGTTGCGGTGAACGAACACTTCGCCCGGCGGCAGGCCGATGATCTCGTTGGCGGGCACGCGCGAATCCGCGCAGCCGATCCACAGATATTCAGGCGCCTGCTGATGCGCGAGGCGCGAGAAGAACTCGGGATCTTCTTCGAGCTTGTGCGTGACCCACGCGTCGTTGTTCGCGAACAGATGTGCGAGGGGATGAGCGGAGGATGCGTTCGTAGTCATGATTCGTTCCGACTTGGTCTGGTTGTCCAGTGTTGGTGTTGTTCAATGGCGGATGCGCGCCCATTCATGCGGCGCGCGCCGCTGCCGTGTCCGCCTCGGCGGCGCGACTGGCGGGTTGGTCCGTCGCGAACCGTTCGGGGTAGCGCACGCTGAAGCGCAAGCCGCGGTCGTACGGATAAAAATCGGGCAATTCGCCGCGCAGCAGATGATCCTTGTGCTTTTGCCAGAGCGCGGGATCGAAGAAATCCGCGTGATGCTTGAGGAAAGACTCGCGCACGCGCGGATCGCCGAGCAAAAACGTGCCGTATGTCTCCGGAAAAATATCGTGCGGACCGACGGAGTACCACGGCTCGCCCGACAGCTCGTCTTCTTCGTTGCACGCCGGCGGCACGGCGCGCACGTTGCAGTCGGTCAGATACTCGATTTCGTCGTAATCGTAGAACACGACGCGACCGTGCCGCGTCACGCCGAAGTTCTTGTACAGCATGTCGCCGGGAAAGATGTTCGCCTGCATCAGTTCCTTCACCGCGTTGCCATATTCCTCGATGCCGTGGTCGATGTCGGCAGCGCTGCCGTTCTGCAGATAGAGATTGAGCGGCACCATGCGCCGTTCGATGTACAAATGCTTGATGACGAGGTTGCCGCCCTCGTATTCGAGCATCGACGGCGCTTGCGTTTGCAGTTCGCGCACGAGCGCATCGTCGAGTCGCGACAGCGGCAACGCGACGCTCGAATATTCGAGCGTGTCGGCCATGCGTCCCACACGGTCATGGCGCTTCACCAGTTGATATTTGCCGATCACCTGTTCGCGCGTCGTCTCTTTTGGCGGCGGAAATGCGTCCTTGATGACCTTGAACACGTACGGGAACGACGGCAGCGTGAACACGATCATCACCATGCCCTTGATGCCGGGCGCGATGATGAAGCGGTCGCTGGAATGCTTCAGATGCCGCAGCAGATCGCGATAGAAGAGGTTCTTGCCCTGCTTCTGCAAACCCAGCGACGTGTAGATTTCCGCCTTCGGTTTGCCCTGCAGCAGCGTGCCGAGAAATTCCACGTACGCGGACGGCACTTCCATATCGACGAGAAAGTACGAATGCGCGAAGCTGAAAATGATCAGCAGCTGATCGCGCTTGCAAAGCAAGGCGTCGAGCGCGAGCAGGCCCGGCCTCACGTGGTGGAGGGGCAGCGCGAACGGCATCATCGCGTCGCCGTTGATGATGCGGCCGACGATATACGCCGCCTTGTTGCGGAAGAACAGCGACGACAGCACGTGAATCTGGAAATTGGGCGCTTCGACGAACGTGCCGAAATTATCGCGCAGCGCTTCGATCACGCACGCCACGTCGCGCGTCAGGTTCTCGAACGGCGGATTCAGCTGGAAGTTCGTGACGATGCGCTCCAGCGTTTCGGCGAGCCCGTCCTTGCCAGGATAGTAAGCGCGATACGTCGATTTCGCGGCCGGCTCGTCGTTCTCGATGTACTCGGTCGAAATCGCGGGCCGCACGAAGATGAAATCGTTGTTGAAGTACGAGCGATGCAGGATATGGCAGCACACCGAATTGAAGAACGTCTCCGCACATTCGGGCTGGCGGTGCGTCGTCAGCAGGCCGATGTAGTGCAGCTTGATCTGCTGCCAGACATCGTCGCCGATGTTCTCCGCGTCGTATTCGTCTTCGAGCTTTTCGATGCACTCGCGCACGCGCTCGTCATACGACGTGATGCGCTCGCGCGCGAGCTTCTGCAGGCCGTGCCAGTCGCCGGCTTCGAACAGATCTTTCGCGCGGATCGCGGCTTCGCGGAAGATGCGATAGTGCCGGTCAAACCCCGCGAGCAGCGTCTCCGCGACGTCGAAGCCGATCTGTGACGACAGCAGTTTGGGAAAGTGATTCATGTCGACCGTGCATTCGCTCAGGGTTCGCTCAATGTCGTGAAGACTCCCGAGATTGTATCGTCGGGCGCGCTCGCGAGACGCATTCCAGCCTTTTGGGCGCGGCGCCGGCGCAATGTCAGTTGAAGCCTGTTGCACGGCGTTCGGCGCATCTTCAGTCAACGTCGCGCCAAATGCCGGGTTCGTCGTCCGATCTTTCGATCAGGATTTTTCTTTCAACGTGTCGTCGTGCGCGGCGTTCGCCTCGTTCCGGTAGCCGTCGCCGCGCTCGCCCTTTTCGAGCAGCGTGCGCGCCTGTGCTTCGTACTGCGCGAGGTCCTCGAGCGTCGCGTTGAGATCTTCCCGCTGACGCTCCAGCACTTCGCGGTGTCTGACCACCGTCGCGAGAAATGCCTGCAATTGCGGCACGGTATCCGTCGGCGAGTCGTACAGGTCGAGCAGATCGCGAATCTCCGACAACGTGAAGCCAAGGCGCTTGCCGCGCAGCGTCAGCCGCAGCCGGGTGCGGTCGCGGCCCGAGTACACGCGGCGCAGACCGCCCGATCCTTCGCGGCTCGGTGAGAGTAAACCCTGGTCTTCGTAGAAGCGGATCGCTCGCGGCGTCACGTCGAATTCGCGCGCCAGTTCGGTAATCGTGTATTGGGTGTTCATCGTTGGATGTTGGGTGCGTCGCCGGGTTTCCGTCGGACTTTCCGGCGAGCGCGCACGGAAACGGATTGAACGCTAGAATCGACGTTTACGTTATCGTCAACCTGAACAAAGCGCAACCACGCCGCGCCGACGCGATCTTGCGGCAGCAATACAGCGATAAAGCAGCGATGCGGCATGCGGCCGACGAAGGAAACCCCACGATGAATGCTCTCGAACACCAACTCGACTACCCGTTCGCCGACACGATGCCCGCCGCCGGCACGACGCAGGAAGTCGCGCCGGGCGTCTACTGGCTGCGCATGCCGCTGCCGTTCGCGCTCGATCACATCAATCTGTGGCTGCTGCGCGACGAGATCGACGGGCAGAAGGGCTGGACGATCGTCGATTGCGGCATCGCGTCGGATGAGATCAAGGCGAACTGGGAAAAACTGTTCGACACCGCGCTGGAAGGGTTGCCCGTGCTGCGTGTGATCGTCACGCACTGCCATCCGGATCACCTCGGTCTCGCGAGCTGGCTGTGCGAAGGCGGCGACCAGAAGCGCTGGAACGTGCGTCTGTGGATCACGCTCGGCGAGTACATGCTGGGCCGCGTGATGGCGGCGGGCGACGGCTCGAATGCGGGCGGCGAGGGCGCGGCGCGGCATTTCGCGCGGCATGGCCTGACGGACGAGGCGTCGCTCGACAAGCTGCGCAATCGCAAGAGCTACTACTCGACCCTCGTGCCGTCGGTGCCGGGCCAATACCGGCGTCTGCGCGAAGGCGACGCGGTGGCGATCGGCGGGCGCGCGTGGCGCGTCGTGACGGGCTTTGGCCATTCGCCGGAACATTGCGCGCTGCATTCGGCGGCCGACGGCGTGCTGATTTCCGGCGACATGGTGCTGCCGCGCATTTCGACGAACGTGTCGGTGTTCGATATCGAGCCGGAAGGCAATCCGCTCGCGTTGTATCTCGGTTCGCTCGGCCGCTACGAAACGATGGCCGCCGATACGTTGGTGCTGCCGTCGCACGGCAAGCCGTTTCGCGGCTTGCACACGCGCATCGGGCAATTGCGCGATCACCACGCGGCGCGGCTCGCGGAAGTGCGCGACGCGTGCGCTGCGAAGCCGTGCAGCGCCGCCGATATCGTGCCCATCATGTTCAAGCGCGAGCTCGATATTCACCAGATGACGTTCGCGATGGGCGAAGCGCTCGCGCATTTGCATCTGCTGTGGCTGCAAGGCGAACTGAAGCGGCTCACGGGCGGCGATGGCGTGATCCGCTTCGCGAACGTGAAGTAACGGCAAGCGCGCTCCAGACGAAAAAGCCCGGAAGAACCGGTAATGCCGTTCAGTTAAGGTCTTTTCTGAGGTACCGAACGGTGTAACGTGAAGGGCGGGATTTGACGACCCGGTCGCATGCGCGGCCGGGTCGTTTGT